>JBEIKS010000097.1:0-8653 GCA_040379625.1 Burkholderiaceae bacterium | reverse complement strand
CGATTCCTTTCTTGTTGAGTCCGCTAACGGTAAAATCATGTCAAATCCATGACAGGTCTACATGAAACAACGCACTCTCAAACAAATCGTGAAAGCAACAGGCATCGGTTTGCACTCAGGCAAGCGGGTTAATCTGGAGCTGCGCCCAGCGCCTCCCGATACGGGCATTGTTTTTCGTCGGGTAGATGTGACGCCACCGGTGGATTTTCCCGTCAGTGCCGGTGCTATCGGCGACACTCGCATGGCTTCTACGCTGGAGCGCGAGGGCGTTAAGGTTTCTACCATCGAGCACCTGATGTCCGCCCTGTACGGTTTGGGTGTCGACAATATTTTCGTGGATCTTGATGCGGTTGAAGTGCCGATCATGGATGGCAGCGCAGCCGCCTTCATCTATTTGTTGCAGCAAGCCGGTGTGGTTGAACAACCCGCCTTGAAAAAATTCATTCGTATTCTTCGTCCTGTTGAAATTCGCGAAGGCGAAGGCAGACAATTGAAATGGGCCAAGTTGTCGCCCTTCAATGGTTTCAAGCTTAATTTTGAAATTGATTTTGGTCACCCCGCCATCGACAGAACCGGCCAGATGCTGGAGGTCGACTTTGGTGTGGTGTCATACGTTCGAGATATCGCCCGTGCACGAACCTTCGGTTTTACCCAAGACGTTGAGGCGCTTAGAAACATTGGCCTGGCGCGTGGTGGAAACCTCGACAATGCGATTGTGATGGATGAATACCGAATTTTGAATTCAGACGGGCTGCGCTACGACGATGAGTTTGTAAAACACAAAATTCTCGACGCAATCGGCGACTTGTACGTAATAGGGCATCCGATAGTGGGTGCCTACACGGCATTCAGGTCTGGGCACGGGCTTAACAATCAACTGATCCGGGCTGTGTTGGCAGATCAGGCGAACTATGAACTGGTGACCTACCAAAGCGTTCAGGACACACCGGAAGTTTTCAGAACCGACTGGGCGCTCGCCTAACCCTCGCTTTTATTCCAGCCGTTGTGGTCGCACAGGCGCTGTGTGGCCGCCTTGATCTGTTCATCGTGCAGTGATTCCTGAAGATTCAGCCATTCTTTGCGTGCAGTTTCCGAAAACTTGCCTTGTTTGGGTCTTGCGGCGGGGGCAGCGGCTTCCTGAAAACTTTTGAGCTTGAGTTCTATTGCATTCAAGTTCCAACCCCGCTCGTTTAACTCAGCCAGCAGCGATGGCAACTGCTGCCGGGTGCGCGCCAACATGGCCGGATGGTCTGTAAATACTTTCAATTTGCCTTCTTTTAGCAGCCCGACCATCAGTTTCAAGCGCTGCCTTCCTCCCCAGGCATCAATGTCCTGCTGCAATTGGACCAGATGGCGTGCCTGCATGAGCAGGCTTTGGCCTTGCCCGGCGGTGGTTTTAAGCCATTCCATCGCAACACGGGTTTTTCTGGGCGTTTGAGCCATGACGGTCTCTCTCTTGTGGGGGAAAATCGGACGAATGCGATGCGAAGCCGCAGGGTTTGCATGGCTGCGTGTTAAACTTTCAGCCTTCGAATTATCGCACGTCACCCTATTTCAGGCTGATTTCTGAATGCCCGCTATGATTACTAACGTTCTCACCAAGATCTTCGGAAGCCGCAATGACCGTTTGCTGAGGCAATACCGTGAAGTTGTGACCAAGATCAATGCTTTGGAACCTTCAGTGCTCGGTTTGTCTGATGAAGCGCTGGCCGCCAAAACGCAGGAATTCAAGACGCGACATTCCCAAGGCGAAACCCTCGACCAGTTGCTGCCGGAGGCGTTTGCAGTGGTGCGGGAGGCGGGCAAGCGCGTCCATGGCATGCGGCATTTCGATGTACAGTTGTTGGGCGGCATGGCGCTGCACAACGGCAAGATCGCAGAAATGCGCACTGGCGAGGGTAAAACCCTGATGGCCACCTTGCCAGCCTACTTGAATGCAATTTCAGGCAAGGGTGTGCATATTATTACCGTCAACGACTATCTGGCCAAACGGGATGCCGACTGGATGGGGCGCATTTATCGGTTCCTGGGCATGAGCGTGGGCGTGAACCTGTCTCGCATGCCCCACGATGAAAAACAGCAGGCTTATGCTGCAGACATTACATACGGCACCAACAACGAATACGGTTTCGACTACCTGCGCGACAACATGGTGCATGCGGCAACCGAACGGGTACAGCGGGGTTTGAACTTTGCCATTGTGGACGAGGTTGACTCCATTCTGATTGACGAAGCGCGTACGCCCCTGATTATTTCCGGTCCGGCCGACGACCACACCGAGATGTACCGCCGGGTGAACGTCATACCTCCCATGATGCAGCGCATGCAGGCCGAGCCCAAGCCCGATGAGCCGGAACCCGAGGGCGATTTTTACGTCGATGAGAAATCGCATCAAATTCATTTGTCGGAAGCAGGCCACGAGAAGGCTGAGAGTATTCTGGCGCAGTTGGGCATTCTGGCTGAGGGCGCATCGCTTTACGACCCCACGAATATTTCTCTGTTGCACCACTTGATGGCCTCTCTGCGGGCGCATCACCTCTATCACAAAGATCAGCAGTATGTGGTTCAAAACAATGAAATTTTGATTGTGGACGAATTCACCGGTCGTCTGATGCCGGGTCGTCGTTGGGGTGAGGGTCTGCATCAGGCCATTGAGGCGAAAGAGGACGTTCCGATTCAGGCGGAAAACCAGACGCTGGCCTCCATCACGTTCCAAAACTATTTCCGCATGTACGGAAAATTGTCAGGCATGACGGGTACGGCAGACACCGAAGCTTATGAATTTCAAGAAATTTATGGTCTTGAAACCGTTATTTTGCCGACCAACAAGCCTGCAGTCAGAATCGACGCTCAAGACAAAGTGTTCAAGTCCGAGCGCGAGAAGTTCTCAGCCATTATTGAAGACATCAAGGATTGCCACGAGCGGGGCCAACCCGTGTTGGTGGGCACCACCTCAATTGAGGCCTCAGAATTGTTGGCCACCGTGCTGCAAAAGGAAAAACTGCCGCACGAAGTGCTCAATGCCAAGCAACACGTCCGCGAGGCGGAAATCATTGCTCAGGCTGGGCGGCCCGGCGCCATCACGATAGCCACCAACATGGCGGGTCGGGGTACCGATATTGTACTGGGCGGCAACGTTGAAAAGAGCATCGCCGGCATTGAGACCGACGAGTCACTGACCGAGCAGGAAAAGCATCAAAAAATCAACCAGTTGAAAGGTGACTGGTTGCTGTTGAATGGTCAGGTGCTGAAGGCTGGTGGGCTGCACATCGTGGGCAGTGAACGGCATGAGTCACGGCGCATCGACAACCAGTTGCGTGGCCGATCCGGCCGTCAGGGCGACCCTGGTTCTTCGCGTTTTTATTTGTCCATGGAAGATCCGTTGCTGCGTATTTTTGCGGGCGACCGCGTTCGCGCCATCATGGAGCGCTTGAAGTTGCCGGAAGGGGAGGCCATTGAGGCGGGCATGGTGACGCGTTCCATTGAGTCTGCCCAGCGCAAGGTGGAGGCGCGCAACTTCGATATCCGCAAGCAGTTGCTGGAATACGACGATGTGTCCAACGAACAGCGAAAAATCATTTATCAGCAGCGCAACGAGGTTCTTGAGTCCTCTGATGTGGGCGAATTGATCAATAACTTGCGTGAAGGTGTGTTCACCGATTTATTCCGTGAGTGCGTGCCTGCAGAGTCTGTTGAAGAACAGTGGGAAATTCAACGCTTGCAAAACGAGCTGAAAAGCGACTGGCAACTGGACTTCCCCGTCACCGAGATGCTCAAGCTTGAACCGCAACTGACAGACGACACCTTGTTGGAACGCTTGCACACAGCCATCAATGCGGCCTATCAGGCCAAGGTGGACTTGGTGGGGCGCGAAGCGTTTGCCGGTTTTGAACGTTCCGTCTTGCTGCAGTCCATCGACTTGCATTGGCGCGAACATTTGGCGGCACTTGATTATTTGCGCCAGGGCATTCATTTGCGCGGTTATGCCCAGAAAAACCCCAAGCAGGAGTACAAGCGCGAAGCCTTTGAACTGTTTGGCAACTTGCTGACGACCATCCGCGATGAAACCACACGCACCTTGGTGAATGTGCACATTGCCACGGCAGAGCAGGCGCAGGCGGCTGAACTGGAAATGGAGCAGCGTGCTGCGGTGGACCTCGGTAGTTTAGAGTTCAAGCATTCCGGTGCAGATGAAGCCGGTGCTGAAAACGGCGACACCTTGCTGCAAAACAGCGGAACCCAGAACCCGCAAACTGCCGGCGCAGAGACGCGCGGCTTTGAAAAAGTGGGCCGCAACGATGCCTGCCCTTGTGGTTCAGGTAAAAAGTACAAACACTGTCACGGGAAAATTTCCTGATTTTTTAGATGTCGGAGTGAAGATAAATGGCTGTGAATCTGCAAGTGCCCACGGCGGCTGACTTAAACGACGTTGCGGGAGTTCGCATGGGTTTTGCGAAAGCGCATATTCGCAAACCTGACCGCAAAGATGTCTTGGTCATGTCGCTCGCAGAAGGCAGCAGCGTGTCTGGCGTTTTTACCAAAAACAGATTTTGTGCTGCGCCAGTTCAGGTGTGCCGTGCCCATTTGGGTGCGGGGGCGGGCATTCGTGCCTTGGTCATCAACACTGGTTGCGCAAATGCAGGTACAGGCGAGCCCGGCTTGCTGGATGCACAAAACACCTGTGAGGCCGTGGCAAAACACTTGGGATTGCAGACAGAGCAGGTGTTGGTGTTTTCCACGGGTGTCATTCTGGAACGTTTGCCAATGGAGCGTCTCTACGCAGGCATTGAGTCTGCCGTGGCTGCTTTGGGTCAAGCCAACTGGCTGGATGCGGCGCAGGCCATCATGACAACAGACACCTTGCCCAAGGCCTGCAGCCGTAAAATTCAGTTGGCTGGAAAAACCGTGACTGTCACGGGTATTTCCAAAGGCGCCGGCATGATACGCCCCAACATGGCGACCATGCTGGGATACCTTGCCACGGATGCCGCCATTGCCCAGCCCTTGCTGGATGTATGGATGAAGCGGCTGGCAGACCGGTCTTTTAACCGCATCACCATTGATGGCGATACCTCCACCAATGACAGTTTCATCGCCATTGCCACAGGCAGTGCCGGTAACCCTGTCATTGAGGATGAAAGCCACCCGGACGCCGCCGCTGTTTTTGCTGTGCTTGATGAAGTGTCCCGTTGGTTGGCGCAGGCCATTGTTCGCGATGGCGAGGGGGCAACGAAATTCATTACAGTCACGGTTGAGCAGGCTGGCACAGAGGAAGAGGCCCTGAAGGTGGCTTACGCCATTGCGCATTCTCCGCTGGTTAAAACTGCATTTTTTGCGTCCGACCCCAATCTGGGGCGAATTTTGGCGGCGGTGGGTTATGCAGGCATTGACGATCTCGATGTGGCCCGCGTGCAACTGTTTCTTGATGATGTCTGGGTTGCCAAGAACGGTGGTCGCCATCCGGACTACCAAGAGGCCGACGGCCAGAGGGTAATGGCCAAGCAGGACATCACTGTTCGTGTGGTGTTGAGCCGCGGCGACGTGTCCAGTACCGTTTGGACCTGCGATTTCTCACACGAATATGTGTCCATCAATGCGGATTACCGAAGCTGATGGATTCACAAACACAGAGCCTCCTGCAACAGTTGCTGTTGCGGGCAGACCAGCTGATTGAGCGGCTGGAAGCGCTTGCGCCGGTAGAGCCGCAGGCTGTCGATTGGACAGCGCCTGTGTTTCGCTGGCGCCGAAAAAATGGCACCGGCTACTTGCAGGCGGTTGCGCATTTTGCTGACATTTCCATTGAAGATTTGCAGAACATCGGTGATCAATGCCGCATCGTCGAGCAAAATACGCGGCAATTCGTTCAGGGTTTGCCCGCTAACAATGTTTTGCTGACGGGTGCACGGGGTTGTGGAAAGTCCTCGTTGGTCCGTGCCATGTTGCACCGGTTTAAAGATCAGGGATTGCGACTGGTGGAGGTTGAAAAAACCGAATTGGTTGATTTGCCTGACATTGTTGATTTGCTGGCCCGGCGGCCGGAACGCTTTATTGTTTTTTCAGACGATTTGTCTTTTGAAGCGGGTGACGCGGGCTACAAGGTACTGAAAAGTACTTTAGACGGTTCTGTGTCTGCAGCAGCGCAAAATATTCTGATTTACGCGACCTCAAACCGCCGCCACTTGATGCCTGATCTCATGGCAGACAACCTTCAGGCACGCCACACAGAAACCGGCGAGGTGCATCCAGGCGAGGCCGTTGAGGAAAAAATATCCCTGTCTGAGCGTTTCGGTCTTTGGGTGTCATTCCATTCATTCACGCAAAACGATTATTTAAATGCAGTGAGGCACTGGGTTACCGTGCTGTCCAATGCGCAGCCGGCCCAGTCTGACGAGTTGTTGGCGCAAGCCAGAGCGGATGCGCTGCGGTTCACCCTGGAGCGGGGCTCGCGTTCAGGCCGGGTTGCTTTGCAGTTTGCACGGCACTGGGTGGGTTCAAGGCGATTGGGTTAGTTCGGGGTGGGTATGGTTGCAGCAGAAGGTCGTCAGAGAATTGATGTGGCCGTTGCCATTTTGCAGCGGGAAGACGGCCATGTTTTGTGGTGTCAGCGCCCTGAAGGTAAACCTTACGCCGGTTACTGGGAGTTTCCTGGTGGCAAGCTTGAGGTTGGGGAAACACCTTGGCAGGCGTTGGTCAGGGAAATTCATGAAGAGTTGGGCATTGAGGCGCTGGAAGGCGGTCCTTGGTTTGTGATTGAGCATGACTATCCCCACGCCTTGGTCAGATTGCATTTGTACAGGGTCTGGCGATTTTCCGGTGAGCCACAGGCCCGCGAAGGTCAGGCATTTTGCTGGGATGCAATATTGCCCAAGCATTCGGCTGCAGTCAGCCCCATTTTGCCGGCAACGGAGCCTGTCTTGCCACGCATGGCTTTGCCTTCCTACTATTTGCTGTCTGACATTGAGGCGGTGGGTTTACGAGCGTATTGTCGAAAGTTAATCGATTTTTCAAAGAAGTTCGGCTACTTTTTACTGCAGTTGCGCGAGTTTTCCATGTCCCCCAGAGAGCAGGTCCGTGCCCTTGAGTGGTTGTTGGGCATTCAGGCCGAAGTCGACATGCATTTGGTCATACACGCTTCTTGCGATGCAGCGCTTGAGTTGGCCTTGAGCAAGGGTGTGAACAAACATGTGGGGCTGCATTTGCCAGAGCGACTACTTGCCAGCCAGGATGAGCGTTTCAACAGGGAACACTGGTTATTGCAAACTGCCGCGACCCACTCCGTTGAAGCCATGAACCAGGCATTTGTACGTGGGGTGGACGCAGTGGTGCTGGGTACCGTGCTGCAGACACCGTCGCACCCGGAAAAAACCGATTTATTGGGCTGGAATGGTTTCGGTGACATGGCTAAACATGCCAAATTGCCTGTGTATGCGGTGGGGGGTATGTTGCCCGAACTGAGGCTGGAAGCTGCGAAGTTGGGTGCGCACGGTCTGGCCATGCAGCGCGCCATTCACACAGTCTGCTGACCCTCAACTGAAACACAGCAAGCCGGCAGGCTGTTAAAAATTACACAGTTGCAATGAAAACTCGAAATTGGCTTCGCAAGGTCTGGTTTTTGCGTCCTGATAATCATTGAGTTGGTTGAAACGAATCCAGACCATGTACTTGTTGGCGCTGACTTCGGGCACACAGGCCAGGTCAGCGGGAATGCTCAGGCGTGCCAACTGGTACTGCTTGCCGGCCAGCGGTTGGGTAAAACTGCCGTTGTTGGCCTGCTCTGTGCGGCGGGCGCCTGTGTTGCGTAAAATTTCCAGCAATATGCTGATGGCGTGCGCCAGCGGCAACATGGGTTTAGCCCACTCCAACAATTGCGAACGCCGTTTTTCCGTATCTTCATGCTGCCATGCGTGGTAGCTGGGCAGATCAAATTCGCAGACGCCTCCTGGAATGCTGCTTCTGCCGCGTATCATCATCAACCATTCGTTTTCCCGAAGGTGCTGCCCCAATCGACCATTAACTGCACCCAGCGCATGTGCTGCTGCAGAGATTTCGTCGATGGTTTGTTGCAAGCGTCTGGCGTCTATGGCCGGGTTGCCTTGCAGGCCGCTGAGGGTTTGACGCTGACGCTCCAATTCTTGAAGCAGATCGCTTTTCAAATCTGCGCGTGAGCCGCTTTCCAGGATTTCGAACAACACCATGATGGCGTTGTGATGTGGCAGCGGGTCTGATTGCGCAACAAGGTAATTCAATTTAGCGAACAAATTTTCCAGGCGCAGAAACATGCGAACCCGTTCCGTGAACGGAAATTCGTAATGTATGACTCGTACGTCTTTGGAGAGAAAACCTGCTAGAACCACAATGTTTTGTTGTTGGAGTTGATGCCCGAATTGTGAATCAGTATGACGATGCTTGCAAACGCTTTCGTTCCGCCAATTGCTGAAATGTTTTGTGCAAATCTTCGACCTTGCTTAGTAAGGAAGGGTAATCACCATTGTTTTCAATTACATGGGAAGCTATCTTCAGACGGTCCGAACGGTTTGCTTGCGCATTCATGATTTGAAGAATCTGGTTTTTCTCAAGACCGCTTCTGGCCTGTACCCGTTGAACCTGACGGTCGGGGTCGCAATCAACCACCAGTGTGGCGTCTAGCAGCGTT
>JBEIKS010000096.1:0-8733 GCA_040379625.1 Burkholderiaceae bacterium | reverse complement strand
GGCGTTTGCGTTTCCTTGGCCGCAGGCGCTGTTCACCATTGCCTGCAACATGCTGTTTCTGACATTTATTTATGTGCTTGAAATTAAACAGGTGATTGATCCCATCGCCCACATCACAGCGCTTAACAGCCATTCCTTGTTCATCATTCTGTTCATTGCTTCCACCATGTTTGCCGCCATGGGGTTTCCATTGGGCCGGCAGGTGGACAAAGCAGTGAATAAACTGCGCAGCAGCAACGACCGGCTGGCACTGAGCACAGAACGCTACCGCTCGCTGGTGGAAGATGCGCCGATTGGCATCCTGAATTTTGACGGCAATTTAAAAGTGACCTATGCCAACCAACTGATCGCCGACTGGTTGGGGGTTTCCCCTGCGGCTTGCAAGGGGCTGGATTTGCAGCAATTCATCCAGAGGGAATTGCCTGTGGGGTTTCTTGAGTCTCCCCGCGAGGTGTTGCGTTTTGACATAGAAGTTACTGTGCAACAACCCACCGGCATGCACCGATGGTTGTCGGTGACCGTGTCGCATTTTCAGCAAGCTGCCACCGCCGTGCGGGGTGGGGTTGTATTGTTTCTCGATGAAACCGACCGGGTTATGGCCAGCAAAGACCTTATGGCGGCAAAAGAAGCCGCCGAGAACGCCAACCATGCAAAAAGCAAATTTCTCAGTTTAATGTCGCATGAATTGCGCACGCCGATGAGCGGTATTCTGGGTAGCCTGACATTGGCCCAAGATGCCCGCTTAAGCCCGGAGAGGCGCAGCCACATGCTGACTTTGCTGTCCAAGTCGGCCCATTCCATGTTGGGCCTGCTTGACGATATTTTAGACACAGCCCGCATTTCCGCAGGCAAGGTTCGTATCGATTGCTTGCCTTTTAATCCGGAAACCCTGATTCAAGACACAGCCGAATTGTTCCGGCCTGCCGCCATGGGGAAAAACCTTAAGTTTCAAGCGATCTGGCAAGGACCGCCCAACTTGAAATGCGAGGGCGATGCGCTGCGTTTGCGTCAAATTATCAGCAATTTGGTTTCAAACGCCATCAAGTTCACCGATGTGGGCGGCATTACCTTGTTGGCAGAGGTCAGTGAGCCGTCTGCCTCCCGCGT
Source organism: Burkholderiaceae bacterium (assembly GCA_040379625.1). Lineage (GTDB taxonomy): Bacteria > Pseudomonadota > Gammaproteobacteria > Burkholderiales > Burkholderiaceae_B > SXZD01. The sequence goes on along the minus strand of JBEIKS010000096.1, from coordinate 7,626 downwards.
CTGTTTGCGGTTCAGTGTGTCAGACACTGGCATTGGTTTGAGCCCCGAGCAGGCGGCGCAGTTGTTTCAACCCTTCACCGAATTCGGTTTGAAGCGTGCTGAAAATCAGAAGGGTGCAGGTTTGGGTTTGTCCATTTGCAAAAGTCTGATTGAATTGATGGGCGGAAAAATCGGTTTTTCAAGTGACGAGGGCAAAGGCAGCCTGTTTTCATTTGAGCTTGAACTGCCGGTTTTAAGGGATTCCATACAAGAGCAGGGTGATGCGCCTGTAAAAAAGGTGGATCAATGCCTTGAATCATTTCATGTGCTGCTGGCCGAAGACAATGCCCAAAACGCACAATTAATTTCTGAATTGTTGATGTTGGAGGGGGTTACCGTCGAACTGGCGGAGAACGGGCAGGTGGCTTTGGATATAATCAAGGCTAACCCGCAGAAATTCGATGCAATTCTGATGGATTTGCGCATGCCGGTCATGAATGGTTTTGAAGCCGCAGCGCAAATCAGGCAGTTTGAAAAAAGCCAGCAGTCCAGGCCCATTCCCATTTTGGCGCTCACCGCCAATGTGTTTGAGGCCGACAAGGAAGAAGCATTTGCATCGGGTATGAATGCTTTCCTCAATAAGCCGCTTGATGTTGAAAAACTCTTGAAGGCCTTGCAACACTACGCGAGCGTCGCATGAAAAAAACTGATCTTTACAAAAACCTTGCCCTGAAAGTCAAAGGGGAAATGAAACAAGCCGCCGTGCCCAACCGTTTTGGAAAAGCAAATTCCCAAGGCGTAAACGACCCCAGAAAAGCAACCCTGAACCCTTTGGTGGCCAAGTTACTGGGTAAAGGTATTCAATAACTGGTTTCAGTGAGCCTCTGACTGCGCCGGTTCGTGTTTTTTAACGACGCTGGCGATGGTTTTCAACAGATTTTCCATTGCGTTGAACTGACTTTTGTCGAAGACGTGGGCATTGCCGGTGCCTTGCAGTTGCTTCACCCACTTTTCATCGCCACTTAAAATAATGACGTCAGAGCGCAGGCGCAAATCCGCGAGGTAAGAAAGCACTTGCTCCGGGCCTGCGTCCAGCACATTCAAGTCGGAAACAATTATTTTTCCCAATTGCCGTTTGTTCGCACGCTTAAGTTCTTCAAGGGATGCAAACTCTTCCAGATCCCAGGTGTCGGGTAATTCAAGGCGAAGCGCATCTTTTCCCAAAGACCTGAGCAAGTCATCGTCTTCTAGAAAGTAGGCGGTGGGGCGTGAGGTGTTTTGGTTTTGCATGCGCTGCCCCGTTGAATGGGTGTCTCAGAGTATTGTTTTTTCTTGAGATGCTAGGGGCTTTTTTAATGAAAATCAACAAATTTGTATTGTTGTTAGAACAAAAGGTCTAATTCAGAGCATTAAAAGCTTTCCCCTGCCCAAACCGGCATGGCACTTTCCACTGATAAAAACTCCTGCCAGATACCTTGTCCAACTGTGTTGAATTCTTTGACCGTCGCAAAAAACCTTGCGCGGACTTCCTCGTTTATTAGGGGTGCAGGCAGCAAGGGATCGAATACGAGGTCCCTGATCGCTTTGTTGCCCAGCAAATAAGATTCGCGAGCCGCTTGCGGTAAGCCGAATGAATCATGCTTGTTCAGCCAATTGACCAATTCAACGGTTTGGTCTTGGTAAAGCTGATTCAACTGCGCCGGTTTCCAATATTTTTCTATTTTGTCTTCGTCTGATTTTTTAAACTGCTGGGCGGTAAATACATAAGCCCGCCTCTCTAGCCCCAAAGTGTGAAGGTGGGTTTCCAGGGCATTGATGTTTTCATCAATGTTGTTGGGGCGTATGTGCAAGCCCGCTTCCAGCGGGGTGAAGCCCATGAGTTTGAGCGCACGCTCGCGCCTGACGAATTGTGTGCGGTCAGATCGGGTGAGGTGAGCCGTGTGCACACAAGCGTAGTCGCCCAACCAGGGGCGCTGGCGTTGGATTTGATAGGGCCAGCGCGAGGCTTCGTTGCTCAGGGTCATCGATTTTTCGCCCAGCTGGTAAAACCCCCTGTTTTTGGAATCGACCAGACCCTCCGAACACAGGCGGGCAAGCGTTACTCGCGCGCTGTTGGCGTTGATGCCGAACAGTTCGCAGGTTGCAATCACCATGCGGCTGCTCAGCGGCGAGTGGCGCGATGCTAACAACAGTCCCAGTATCAGGGACTTGGGTTTGACTGTCATGCCACTCCATTCAAGGTTTTTCCGCTGGCCAGTTTCATTACAGCCCAATAAGAATCCGGTTCGGGCACCAAGCCCTTTTTAAGGAGCAAGGCATGCAATTCTGGTAGGCGGTAACAAGGCACTGAGGCCATCAGGTGGTGCTCCCTGTGAAAATTCACGTGGTGAGGTGCTACGGTGATGCGCGCCAGCCAATTGGCGTGCGTGGTTCGGGTATTTTCAAAAACGTTGGGTCCGCGTTCCAGGCAGCCATGTTCGGCAATGGAGCGAATGCGGATGAACAGGGGCAGTGCGGTGATAAAAGCCAGCACCCAGAAACCGTAAAGCCCAGGGTGCCCTGCCGCATACAACACACCGAAAATGACTGCGTTGGCGATCAGCATACCTTGAATGTTGCGCAGCAATGTTGTTAGATAATTCACCCATGTGCGACCTTGCTGCGGCAGGCGGTGCGCTTTGTTCGCCACTGTCCATTCAATGAGGCCCAAGTCCATCATCAACAATGCAACCATGGTTTTCAGGCCGGTCAGCCCGCTGACATCGCGCAGCAGTTTGCGGGTCATGGAGGCCTTGCTCACAGGGAATTCAGCGTGCAGAGAGATGTCAGGGTCGGTGTCCAAGCCCGTGTTTGTGTGGTGCTTGATGTGGTGCTTGCGGTATTTGTGCAGGTTTTGCCAGACAGGGCGTGCGCAGAGCCAGTCGGTGAGCCGGTCGTTTAACCAACGCGTTTTAAACAAGGTGCTGTGGGCGCCCTCGTGTTGCAAAATGCCCAGGCCCAGTTGCCGGCCTGCAATCAGGCAGGTACCCAAGGCATAGGCCCACACTGTGTCAAAGTAAGCCATGGCCCAGAAGCAGGCCGCAATTGCCAGCCAGTTGCCAGCCACCACCCAAGCGCCCATGAGGTCAGAGCGCGCTGTCAGGCCTGCTATTTCTGCGGGCGTGAACAAGCCTTTGAGGCCGCGATGGTCTTGTTTTTCAGGAGATGTTGCAACCACAGAACTGTACTTGCTCGTAGACATTGATCACCTTTAATTGCTTAAGATTAATTGTAAACCACGTATTAAATATTACACAACTCTACCATTTTGTAAATACGCGTAATGTTTAAAGATGCTTTGTTCACGGTTAGCAGGGTGCATCGGTTAAACTGCGCTCTGTGACTGCGGTTACGCACTTAAAAACATGGAGATTAAAAATGCAATCAAGCCTTTGCATGCTGTTGGGTTTTGCAGCACTTACATTGCTTCTGGTGATTATTTATGTCGGTTACAGGGTTGGGTTGGTGCTGAGCATGAAGGTGGCAGCCAATGCCTGGCCCCGTGGCGCGGTGGGGCATCCTGATCCGGCTTTCATTACCCGGGCTCAGCATGCACACCTGAATTGCGTGGAAAACCTGCCCGTGGTGGTGACGGTGGTGGCTGTGGCCTTTGCCCTCGGAAAGCTGGAATTGCTCAATCCGCTGGCGGGTGTGTTTTTGGGCTTGCGCGTTGGCCAAAGCGTGGTGCACCTCATCAGCACCAGCTCGGCCATGGTGTTTATTCGTGCAAATCTGTTTTTAACGCAGCTTGCAATTCTGGGTTACTGGATATTCCTTTTGGTGCGTTGATTTCTCTATGCTGTTTCATATTTCTTTTTACAAGTTCGTACCCATCGCCGATGTTGATAAAGTGGTGGACACCGTAAAGGCGCTGGCCAGTGAACTGGTGGGCTTGGTGTTGTTGGCCGAGGAGGGTATTAATGGCACCCTGGCGGCCACTGCCGAGCGTCTGGATACCTTTGAGCAGGCTTTGGCTGCGCACCCTGTAACGGCCCCCTTGTTTGGCGACATGGGGTTTAAGCGCACGGTTTGCATCACGCCGCCGTTTGGCCGTCTCAAAGTGACCCGCAAGCGTGAAGTGGTGGACATGGGGGTGTTTGGCGTGGACACCAGCAAGCCGGCGGGTGTTTCCTTGAAGCCCGCTGAATGGAAGTCCTTCATACGTCGCGATGACGTCGTGGTCATCGACAACCGCAACAGTTTTGAATTCCGCTTGGGGCGTTTCGAAAACGCCATCGACCCCGAGGTGCGCAATTTCCGCGATTTTCCCCAGTACATCGAAACCCATTTGCCGCAGTGGCAGGCCGATGGTAAAAAAATTGCGATGTACTGCACAGGCGGCATCCGTTGCGAAAAAACCGCTGCATGGCTGGAAGAAAAGGGTGTGGAGAGCTACCAGCTCGAAGGCGGCATACTCAATTACTTCAAGGAAATTCCAGACGCCGAACGCGACTGGAGTGGCGAGTGCTTTGTATTCGACAACCGGATTGCACTGGACACCAAATTGCAGGAAACCGGCCGCACCTATGAAGAAGTGTACGCCGCTGAACCCGACGGGCAATGGCGCCTCGAACGTGCCCAGCGCCTGCACAGCCCGGTGCGCAAAGGCATTTCGCCCAGTGTGGTGGTGTGCCCGCAGGGCACCTGGCCCACGGTGCTGGACTTCCTCTGCGAGCGTTTTCCCATGGTCAATCGCGAGGCTTGGGTACGCCGTATGCGCGATGGCGAGGTGGCCGACAGTGCAGGGCGGCTGGTCTCTGAAGGGCAAGCCTACCGGGCGCACGTCAAACTGCTTTACTACCGCATGGTAGACAGCGAACCCCGCGTGCCTTTCGAAGAGCGCATTGTGTTTGCCAACGAACGCATTGTGGTGGCAGACAAACCCCATTTTTTGCCGGTGATGCCCTCTGGCCGGTATGTGTCTGAAACCTTGCTGGTGCGTTTGCGCAAACGCTTGGGGCTTGATGAACTGACACAGGCGCACCGCATAGACCGTGAAACGGCCGGTTTGGTGTTGTTCACCACCGAACCACGCTACCGCAATACCTACCAGGCCTTGTTTCGCCAGCGCAGAATCGAAAAGGAATATGAGGCCATTGCGCCTTTGAACCCGACGCTGCAGTTTCCGTTGCAACTGTCGCAATTTCTTGATCAAGACCGGCATTTCATGCAAATGCATGTGGTGGAGGGCGGTAATCAGGCACCCAATGCCATTGTGGACATTGAACTGCTGGAGCGGTGGGAACATTGCGCACGCTACCGCCTAAAGCCCCTGACCGGTGTCCGTCACCAGTTGCGGGTGCAGATGGCGCATTTGGGTTTACCGATTTTAAACGACCAGATTTACCCGGTTTTGCAACCCGAGCCCACGGTCAGTCAGTTGGAGGCGCATTATCAAAACCCCCTGCAATTGCTGGCCAAACGCTTGAGTTTTACCGACCCGGTGAGCGGAGAGTTCTTGTCTTTTACCAGTCAGTTTGAATTGTCCTCCCCCGTTTGAAGGGGGCTATTTTTGTGCAGTTGGCGTACCTTTGGCTAAAAGGGGGTCGCCATGGTGGACATCAAAGATACAGAACAATTGGGTTTGTTGTATGCAGTGATCAGAGACGCTGCATCGGCCAATGCCCGCAGTGATTTCGACGCCAGTGCGCAGCACCTGCAATGCGCCCTGGATGCTGTTTCTGCGCTGCTAAAGCAAGACGAAACCACCGCACAGCGGTGTCTGGAACACGTTCAGCGCAGCGGGTTGGAGCAAGCTGCCGCTGTCAAACGCATACAGACAGCGAAAGAAAGCCACGCCGACCGCTTGCAAAGTCTCAAGGTCTCTGGCATTGATTTCAGCCAGCACTTTTTAAGTTTGTCGGTGTTCCGCCGCAGCGCCTGAAAGCGCGTGTTGGCTCAGGAACTGGGCAATGTCTTTGTCCATCATGGGAATGGCCAGCGCATATCCTTGGAACTGCTTGAATCCCCATTCGCGCAGCTTCTTCTTTTGAAACTCCGTTTCCACACCTTCCGCCACTGTCAGCATGCCCATGGTTGAATAGGCTTGATGCAGTGCTTCAAGCACTGCGGGTGCATCGGCATCTTCTGCCAGTTTTTTCACCAGGCTTCTGTCGAATTTCACCGTGCGCGCGTGGGTTTCCTGCAAGGTCGTCAGGTTCATTGAACCCGTGCCTATGTTGTCAATCACAATGCCAACACCCAATGCGTGCAAGGCATTGAACTGTTGCTTCATGTTTTTTGAATACTGCGCAAACAGGCTCTCCGGCACTTCAATTTCAAGGCAATGTGCAGGCAAATCGCAGCGCTGCAGCGTGTCTGAAATATGTTCCACCAAGTTACTGGCAATTAAATGCTTGACGGAAATATTCACCGATATTTTCAGCGCACAGTGGTTGCGTTCATTGAAATCGCGGATGAAGTGGCCGGCTTTTTCCATCACATCCATGCTGATGGGGCCTATCAGGCGGGTTTCTTCTGCCACGCCAATAAAGTCTGCCGGAGATATTAAACGCCCTTGCGAGTCGCGCATGCGCGCCAAGGCCTCCAGCGCCACCACTTTGCCAGTCTGCGCACAGAACCGCGGCTGGTAGTGCACTTGCAGGGTTTTTCTGTCCAGTGTTTCCCTGATCAGCGCCTCCAGCATGGCTTTGCGGTGTGCACCGTCCGCCATGCTTTCTTCAAAAACCGCCACCGCATTTTTGCTGCGCTGCTTGACTTGGTACATGGCCATGTCCGCATTTTTCATCAGGGACGTGGGGTCGGTGCCGTGTTCCGGGTACAGGGCAATGCCCACGGAGGCACCCACATGCACTTTTTCTGCGTGAATGATGAAAGGGTCCAGACCGATGTTGCTCACCACTTTTTCGCCAAGGCGCAAAGCGGTTTCTGCGTCCAGAATGTTCGGCAGAATCAGCAGGAATTCATCACCGCTTTGGCGTGCCACCAGGTCGCTGGCGCGAACCGTGCCTTGCAGTCGCTGTGCCACCAGTTTTAGCAGTTCATCGCCGGTTTCATGGCCACGGGTGTCATTGACCTTTTTAAAGCCATCCAGATCCATGAACAGCACCGCCACTTTTTTATCCAGTTTTCTGGCCTCGGCAATTGCATTGTCCAGTTCCAGTCGGGCACATTCCCGGTTGGGCAGGCCGGTCAGGCTGTCGTGCAGGGCTTGATGCCGTGCTTTTTCTTCATTCGCCTTGATGCCCGTGATGTCGGATAAAAATACCGATACGCCTTGCTTGCCGGGAAAGCAGCGCACCAGCAACCAGGCCTCGTCCTTGAACCACTCAAAGGTGTGCGTTAGTTGTGTGGACACGGCGCGGTAGAGTTGCGAGCGAAACTTTGAACGGGCCAGCTCCGGCAATTCTGTCCAGATGTTTTTGCCCAGCAGCAGTTCGGTGTTTTTACCGAAAGTTTGCGCCGCATTGAAGTTGATGTAGGACATGTTCCAGTCGCCGTCCAGCGACAAAAAACCGTCCTCGATGTTGTCCAGTATCAGATGCAGCCGCTCTTCGGTTCTGACCAGCGTTGTGGCCAGAGAACTGCCTTGTGCGCTGCCCAGCCAGCAGACGTTGCCGCTGCTTTTAACGGCTGTCCAGTGGTAGT
>JBEIKS010000095.1:0-8871 GCA_040379625.1 Burkholderiaceae bacterium | reverse complement strand
GCCTGCTCAGAAACCGGTGCCTGCACTTCAAGTGTCTGGCGCAATTTCAATCGGGCTTGAACCACCGCCGCCTGTGCCTGCAACAAACCGGCCTGCAATTCTGAGCTGTTCAATTCAATCAGTGTTTGACCCTGAGCCACCATTTGACCCTCCACCACCGGCACCCGTGAAACAACGCCCACGATCTGGGTTCCGACTTCCATTCGGTTGGGGTTTTGCACGCGGCCGCTGGCCACGACGCTTTGAATGAAATCGCGCTGCTGAACCTCCGCCACCGTTACATCAACGGGGCGAAACCATTGGAATGTAATCAACCCGCACACGCCCAGAAGAAGTGCGAAAAAAAGGATAGTCTTACGATTGAAATTAAAAAACATCACGCAAGTGTATTTGACGGGCAGGCCAAATTCAGTTCGATGGAAAACACAAAACGCAAGGGGCTTGCAAAGCGGCTTTAATTGCGGCTTTCAATACCCTGAACACTGTTTTCCAAAACCTCGGACTGCAAGTCCTTCAGCCCCACGCCCGTCAGCTTTCTCAGCCTGGCCTGCTGCAACAAATACACCAATTTACTGCCGGCTTGGGCAATGGAAAGCCCACCTCTTCTGACATTGGAAATACAATTGCGTTGCGAATCATTCAAGCCGACACGCGGAGCCCAGGACATGTATATCCCCATACTGTTGGGCGAACTCAGCCCTGGTCGCTCACCGATCAAGACCACCACCAGTTCAGCAGCCAGTAAACCTCCCACATCGTCACCCACGGCAACACGCGCCTGCTCCACCAACACCACTGGCGCAAAAACCCACTCAGATTCGCTGTTGTTGCTGGTGAACTGTTCAGAAACGTTTGCAATCAATTCGACTGCATTTTCATGAATGCCAAGCGCAGACAAACCATCGGCCACCACCACAACAATGTTGTAGGGTCTGGCAGGTGGATGGGAGGCATGCCACTGCTGCAGTTGCGTTCGAGACGCTTCATTTAATTTGCGTCCCAAATCCGGGCGCTGCAAATAAGTCGCCCTATTGGGTGCGGCGCTTTGCAGGCTTAACGTAATGTGCCCGAGGGCACGAATATCTTTTGCAATCTGCTCGGTATTTAAAGGCAAATACACCGCATCCTTGGCTTGTGCGTGAGCCAGTTGAAATGCCAAATGGGCATGCGTGGGCAGGCTATGACCCGCGCGACCCAGCGCAATTCTGGCATCCGTGAATTGGCGCAGATGATCCCAAGGTTCTGGATGGAAAAATGTAGGTTCGCTCATGGCAACAAATCCATGCGATGACTCAATGTCTGAAATGCCGCGGGGCTGTGATCAGCCAGTCGCGTATTGAAACCTGTTGCAAGTATTTTCATGTCCTGCAGCCAAACCTCAAACTCTGGAGCAACCCGCAAACCCAAAACCTGACGCATGACCAGTGCGTCGTGGAACGAGGTGCTTTGATAATTCAGCATGATGTCGTCCGAACCCGGAACGCCCATCACAAAATTACAACCTGCGGTGCACAACAAGGTGAGCAAGGCGTCCATGTCATCGGAGTCTGCCTCGGCGTGGTTTGTGTAACAGACATCACATCCCATAGGCAAACCCAGAAGCTTTCCGCAGAAATGATCTTCCAAACCGGCCCGGGTAATTTGCTTACCATCAAACAGATATTCAGGGCCTATGAAACCCACCACCGTATTGACCAGCAAGGGCTTATAGTGTCGCGCCACGCCATAGGCGCGGGCTTCAATTGTTTGCTGGTCGCAGCCGTGGTTTGCATTGGCCGACAGCGCGCTGCCCTGCCCTGTTTCAAAATACATGACATGTTCGCCGCGTGCGCCATCAGAAAACTCTGCACCCCGCTGCAACGAAAGCGCAGCCTGTCTGGCCTCATCCAACAGTGATAACTCCACCCCGAAGCTTCGGTTGGTTGCCTGCGTGCCGCCAATGGACTGAAAAACCAGATCAACCGGCGCTCCGATCTCAATGGCCTGCAAGGTGTTGGTCACATGAGTGAGCACGCAGGACTGTGTGGGTATCTGGTGGTGTGAAATAACATCATTGAGTGTGTGCAGCAGGCGAACCACTTGCTGCAAGTTGTCTGTGGCCGGATTGATGCCAATCACGGCGTCACCTGAACCGTGCAGCAAACCATCGAGCAAACTAGCGGCAATACCGGCTGGCTGATCGGTTGGATGATTGGGTTGCAAACGCGTGGCCAAACGGCCTTGCAAACCCAAGGTGTTTCTGAAACGGGTGACCACGCTGCATTTTTTCGCAATCAGCACCAAGTCCTGCAAACGGCAAATTTTGCTGACGGCGGCCACCATTTCTGGCGTCAGACCGCCGGAAAGCGTCGCAAGTTTTTCAGTCGTTGCGCAGTCGCTGAGCAACCAGTTTCTGAAGTCGCCCACCGTCAAGTGGGCCACAGGCAGAAACGCCTGCGCATTGTGTTGATCCAGAATAAGACGGGTCACATCATCCGACTCATAAGGCACCACAGCCTCGTTTAAAAACGTACGCAGCGGTAAGTCTGACAGCGCCATTTGGGCCGCCACACGCTGTTTCATATCTTCCGCTGCAACGCCTGCAAGTTGGTCGCCGGAACGCAAGGGGCTGGCTTTCGCCATCAGCGTTTTAAGGTCTGCGAATTGATAGACATGGGAAGCAACTGTGTGCTGGTACATCAGAGATTCTCTCCGGATGGATAGGCAAACGTTTTCTAACGGGCAGGCATCATCATGGGTCGCCTTTCCTTGTAAAACAAGTGGCCGGTGTCGTCAATAAAAGCGGTAGGGTCTTGAAGCAGTATTTTTTCCAGCTCGGATTCTGTCATGCCATGGTATTGCGCAAGCGCAGCCAAGGCATTGGCATTTTTCAAGCGTTCAACTGCAATTTTGCCGGAAGCCGAACCTTGAAACTTCAACACCGGATGCTCTTTCACCGGTGGCGGCAACAGTGATTCCGGAGTACGGGCAGCGGCAGTTTCTGCGCGCACCGATTGAGCGGCGCACAACAGGCCCAACTGAAGCGTCAGCAGGCACAAGTACAACAAGCGTTTCATGGTTCATTCCTATATTGGTTAAGCAAACCTTGGGCACGCAGATCTTGCCCGTGTGCGGGACACAACAATTTGATCGCTGCTCATCTGTATTTTCTTCCAAGATCAGGTGTTATAAAAGTACGATACCGCCCATAAGGGGTAGACTACCCAAAACACTCATCGGAGATCACCTTGAAATTCATGCATTCCAAAGCCTCCTACCTTGCCTACGCCCTTTTTATCATGTCCAACAGCAGCATGGCTGGCGGCTTCACGCTTTATGAACAAAGCGCCAGCGCAGCCGGCACCGCTTACGCAGGCAAAGCCGCCTTGGGCGAAGACGCCAGTGCGGCGTGGTTCAACCCAGCCAGCATGTCTTTGATCAACCGCGAACAACTGGCCGTCGGCCTGCATATTTACAATGTGGACATTAAATTCAAGGACGATGGCAGGTCCAACGATGGTGGTAGTTCCAGCAACAAGGAGGGAAAACCAGGCGGTGTGCTGCCCCTTCCGAATTTTCATTATGTGCGCCCCATTAATGAAAAAGTCCGCTTTGGCCTGTCAGTGACCGCCCCTTTTGGCGTAGACCACGATTTCAACCCGGGTTGGGTTGGCCGTTTTCAGGGGCTTAAAAGTGAAATTACCAACTTGGACATCAACCCTTCACTTTCCTACAAGGTGGACGAAAGACTTTCCGTGGGTGCGGGCATTTCCGCGCAATACCTGAATGTCAAACTGACGCAGGCCATTGCAACCGACCCCGAAGGTAGCGCCACCATCAAGGGCAACAGCGTGGCTTTTGGCTACAACTATGGCGCGCTTTTGAAGGTAACCGACGATATGCGGGTGGGCTTGGCGTACCGGTCTGAGGTGAGACACAACCTTTCAGGTACGGCAGATTTCGGTACAGTACCAGCGAATAACGTCACTTCAAACATTGATTTGCCAGCGTCTCTGGCATTTTCAAGCGTTACAAGACTGAACCCGAAATGGAGTGTGCTGACCGACATTACCTGGACGGAATGGAGCACATTCAAGGAACTCAGGTTCAGCCCTGAAAACGGTGACCCGGACATTGCCAGCGATCTCAGTTGGCGCGACACCTTGCGCCTGGCTGTGGGTGCCGTTCACCAGTACAATGAAAAAACCAAGCTGAAATTTGGCCTGGCATTTGACGAAAGCCCTGTGCAAGATTCAAAGCGGAACGTCCGTACGCCAGACAGCGACAGCGTCACGTTGGCCTTGGGTTCTCAATACCGGATTGACGAACGCTGTACCGTGGACACGGCGATTCAACTGACCAAGTACAAGAGTGCGCCTATTCTTGACCAAACTGCCGGAGTTGTCAGCGGAAAATTCGACAGCATGGTGCAGATTATTTCAGCGCAGTTGAATTACGTTTTTTAAGACAGAAGGTTGTTTGGTAAAAGCACTGGCCTGCATGGCAGGCCAGTTTCAAGGTAGCTTAAATAATCTGAAAATCACTGGCCGCAAGCGTGGTCACACCGGTTATTCACACCGGTTATTGTTGCAAATGCCTGCATGGTCCTAGCACCATTACAGATTTACTGGGCACGACTTTGAACCGCCCGAGGATTGAGCAGACAAAAAAAGTCGGGGGGACGACGGAACTTAGACTTCAACACTCCAGGCCCCAATGGCACTGCAACTCGGTCAAAAGCTCTCCTCCCCCTGAAAATGGTAATCAAAATTCAATAACCACTCAAGTTACTCAAAGGCCCCCGACCATTAAAGGGAGAAACACTACCATCGAGGTGCCCAATGAAATGAAAACTGGCCCCTTTCGGCCCGCGCAACTTTTTTCTTTAGCCGTTCAACTGATTACCTTGCAAACCTAAGCTCAGATTAACAAAAGCGCTGTTTCCGCTGAATCCAAACGGATATGTCATGGGGTAATAATCGTTTAACCCCACCATTCCGTCATGAGACTACTCACTGTCGCTGCGTTAAGCGTTGTATTGACCGCCTGCAACATTCAGGAACCCGCTTCGACTGCGCCTACAAGTGCAAGAATGACAAGCAGCTCGGAAGCCGTAAGCGCCACGACACAGTGCAGCGAGGGTGATACACCAGAAACAGACATTCAAGGCCGCGTACCTCTGAAAGAGCGAAACAGCGGGCGAAGCACGCAGGGTTACAACTGCAACCTCAAACGCATCGGACAATTTCAAGGCGAAGGCGCAACTTGGGTCAGCGCCTCCCACAAGGAATGTGCCTACATGGCCACCGCCTTTGCGGGTACCTTGCAAAAGAAGCTACCCGGCGTACAGGTCATTGACGTCAGCAACCCCAGCAAACCCACTTTCGTAAAAAGCCTGGACAGCATCGCATTTGCCCAAGGCACGTGGGAAACCCTAAAAGTAAATACCCAACGCCAACTACTGGCCGGGGTTGCGGTGGGTCCCATCAACGATGTTCTGTTTTTTGACATCTACGACATTTCCGGGGACTGCAAACAACCCAAACTGCTGAATGCGGCAGCTGGAAAGATCACACTCCCCGCCAACTTTATCGGCCACGAAGGCAATTTCAGTCCGGATGGAAAAACCTACTGGGCCACAAGTGCGGGTGGCGGCGCAATCACTGCCATAGACATCACAGACCCCTCTCGCCCGAAACTGCTCTACATCAGTTCTTCGCTCTACCCCAATCATGGGATGAATTTCAGCGCAGACGGCAAACGCATGTATTTGACCAGCGCAGCGCCTGCCGGCCTCATTATTTTGGACATCAGCGATATTCAGGACAGAAAGTCAGTTCCCTTGATACGCATGGTCAGCACCCTGAATTGGAGCGATGGCGACATCAGCCAACACACACTGCCCGTCTTTTACAACGGTGTTCCCCATGTGTTTGTCGTGGATGAATTTGGTACGGGCGGCGCGCGTCTGGTGAACATTGCAGACGAACGCAAACCGCGTATTGTTTCGCAACTCCGCCTGGCAATACAGTTACCGGAAAACGCAAACAAGCGGCGCGATGATCTGGGAAACAACGGCCTGTTTGGCTATGAAGGTCATTATTGTGAAGTGGATAAAAAAGACAACCCGACGCGACTGGCCTGCGGCTATTTTCAGTCGGGGGTGCGGGTCTTTGATGTCAGTTCGCCTTTGCGTCCCCGTGAAATTGCCTACTACAATCCTCCGGCACAATCTGGCAAGGCCGCCTTGCTGCCAGGCTCAGAACACACAGGCGTACTGGTCAGCACCTTGCCGTCAGTTTCAGATGCAAGAAATCTGGGCATTGGCATCCCTAGCAAGGCAGGACTTCAAGCCGATCTTTCAACCGACTGGTGCTCATCCCCTCCTCGTTTTGTGGGAAATCAACTGTGGGTGACCTGTCAAGACAACGGCTTCATGGTTTTGGAATTTACAGGCGCTCAAGCCCAGTGATGAAACACTTGAACCTGAAAATGTCGTCTGTCATTGTCATGGTCTGCCTAGCGCTCGTGGCTCTGGTTTTTTACGGATTGGGGCGTTGGCATGAAGCGGGTTTGCAAACAGATACAACCAAGGCATTGGATGAAATTGATGCTCCGTTCCTCCAACACATGACCGTACACCACGATCAGGCCATCACATTGGCTCACATTGCCAACAGATCCTCAACACCGAGCATCCATACTTTAGCCGCCCAGATTGTTGCATCACAACAAACCGAAATCGGTACTTTTCGTGGATTGCTGATGGCCTGGGGACGCGACACACTGCCCAAAGACACCTCAATGGAATGGATGCTTTCGCAAGGAGATCAAGAAGCAATTGAGTTTGTAAGCCGGTGCAGAACCAACGGCGGCATGCCGGGACTGGCCAGCATGGAACAAATTACAGCCTTGATGCAAAGTCAGGGAGCAGAGCAAGACAGACTGTTCCTGAATTTAATGAGCGACCACCACCAGGGCGCCTTGCCCATGCTGAAATATGCCGCAACCCACGCGAAACACGCCGTCGTTAGATCGTTGGCTGCCAGCATGTTGGTGGACCAAAGAAAAGAGCTGCTGCTCATCAACCGACTTTTACAAGGCGGTTAAAAAAACTTCATCTAAAAATGTGAAGGGTTCTACTGCTGCAATCCGCTCCATTTCCTGCACAGTCATTTATTCTGCCTCGCCCACCCCATGAGCGAGCGCTAACCTACACTAGCGTAAGTCGGCCCCTCCCCGCCACGTAAACAAACCCACAGGAACCCGTGCATGAAAACTGGCAATCAATTATTTGACCTTGATCGCTTTATTGATGTGCAAGACGCCGTTATCCGCCAAGTCACGCATGAGCTTGAAATTGGACAAAAGCAGACGCATTGGATCTGGTTTGTATTTCCGCAATTGAAGGGACTGGGTATCAGCGGATATTCGCTTAAGTTTGGCATTGTTGGGATTGACGAAGCAAAGGCGTATCTGGCGCATCCAGTGCTGGGAACGCGCCTGAGAAAATGGGTGGATATTGTAATGAAGCATCACGATAAAACCGCATTGGATATTTTCGGAAAAATCGATGCCATGAAATTCTGTTCTTGCCTAACGCTGTTCCACCTGACTGCGCCAGAAGATGAATTGTTCCCCACTGCCTTATCCCAATTCTTCTCGGGTCAGTTGGACAAAAAAACGGTATCTGCCTTGGCAACAAAACCCTCGCCGACTGCAAAAAAAGCAAAGTAATTCCTCAATGAAGCTCAAAAGAAAAGAGAGTCTGTTGCGCTCGCAGCAGCAGTTTCACCGGAACAATCCTTGGCAACTTGAAGCGGGTGGCCTTTTTGTACCTCACTTGTATTCAAATCGCGATGCAGACTTGTTTTCATGGGGTGATACGACTGGCTTCATCCTCAATGGTCGACGTATCCTTGTTTCCTGGGACCATCCGCGCAACGTCTATGCCAACCAGATGAATGACATCATTTATGAACAAGTTGGCGAACCTGACTTCACTCGATTCCGATCCGGGCAGGAAACCCCATGGTACAAACGTGTTGGAAGATCCAGAAAAAAACGTATCGGATATCACTGCCCACCATCAAATCAAAATTCACGGACATATTTTGACCGATTACAAAAACAGCAAGACGCGATCTTCTCGGAAGGTATTGAGTTTGCCGTCAGGCCCTCATGGAAACGTAGATTTTTTTACTGGGCCACCAGTGTTGAAATTGTTGCACCGATCGAAGTGCGAAATGTAGAAGACTTGAGGCAATTAAGCGATCTTGCACGCAGACTCCTTCTCGGCCAAACCAGGCTTGATGTTGAGTTTAGCGATTATGTTTACGACCGAAGCAACTGGTTGGCAGAGATGCCGCACCTAGAACTATCTATCTAGAAATGAACTACTCCACCCAAACAAGTTTGGATGGAGTTTCAAGTGGCAGCTAGGCTGCCACAGGCTCGTTCCGAGCCTGAATGTCTAAACTCACGAGGTGAGCAGGCCGTATTTTCCCTACTGTACCCAACATCCAATTCAAAACCACCTGCGCAGCCGCCACATCCCGAGGTGCGGTGTAGCCGCACTTGCAGGAATGCGTGCGCTGCGAAAGCGATTTTTTCTTCACTGCCCCACACTTTGGGCAGGTTTGCGAAGGCTTAAGTTTGCGTGTGGGTGCGACCTCGATTAAAACACCAGCGTCTTCCGCTTTGTATTTCAGGTTCGCGTAAAACAGAGAAGGCGATGCGTCAAGGATGGACTTGTTAAGTCCAGATTTCTGCCGCACCTGTTTGCCGGGGTTCTCAATAGTCCCCTTGGCACTTTTCGTCATATTTTTGACGTTCAAGTCTTCAAAACCGAGCATTGCAGCGTCTGCTACGATTTTATTGGTTTCTTGATGG
>JBEIKS010000094.1:0-8979 GCA_040379625.1 Burkholderiaceae bacterium | reverse complement strand
GGCTGGCAAGTCTGCCAACATGATTCATGGGCATACCCACCGCAACGCCTGCCACCGCTATGACTACAATGGCGAGCAACAGCACCGTTGGGTTCTGTCAGACTGGGAGTTCGACCACGGCGGGCAGGCCAGAGGCAATGCGCTGTGCATCACCACCCGTGCTTGGGAATTCATCCCGGTCAGTCGTCCACCCATTTGTTGAGTTTGGCCAACTGGGCTTTGTCGCTTGCAATTTCGGGGGCTGCACATTCCAGACCCGCCTTCAACAAAGCCTGTTCCAATTGCTCAATTCGGCTTTGCTGCGCAATCGCCTGATCAATCAGCCCATGCAGCGCCTTGCTCAGCGGGTCATCGGACTGACTGCTAACGCCGTAGGCGGAAAACCCCATTTGATTCGCAGCGCGTTCCCTTGCAATGTCATCTTGGGCCACCATGATCCGCGCCGGATTGCCCACTGCCGTGGCGCCTGCCGGTACCGGCTTTGTCACCACCGCATTTGAGCCTATCTTGGCTCCAGCACCAATGGCGAAAGGTCCCAGCACTTGGGCCCCCGCGCCCACAATAACCCCCTGCTCCAAGGTCGGGTGCCGCTTGCCCTTGTTCAACGCCACGCCACCCAAGGTAACGCCTTGATAAATTGTGCAGTCGTCACCGATTTCAGCCGTCTCACCAATCACCACCCCCATGCCATGGTCAATGAACACGCGACGCCCGACTGTGGCACCCGGGTGAATTTCTATACCGGTGAGCGCACGCGCCAGTTGGGAAATAAACCGCGCCCAGGTGTGGTAGCCGGCACGCCAAGCCACATTCGCCCAACGGTGCATCACCAGTGCGTGCAAGCCCGGGTAGCACAAGCAAACCTCCAGACGCGTGCGTGCAGCCGGGTCTTTTTGCAAAATATTGGTGATGTCTTCCTTGATTCTGTCAAACATGGTCTGGTGTTTTTCTTCTCAGCGCCCCTGCGGGTGCACGGTTATTCTTTTGCTTCGAATTGTTGCCGGGCAGCATCAATGGCCTGCTGCAAACGCTCCCATTCTGCCCGATACCAACGTCCCTGAGAAACGCGCTGCACATCGTTGAGAAAACCGTGCATCAAATCAAGTTCCTCACGTTCCAGCTGCGCTTTTTGCAACATGCGCCTAACCCGGGGAATCAAGCGCTTGGGCCGCTCAGGGTTGAGAAAGTCCACCGCTTGCATCGCTTTTAAAAAATGCTCGAAAAGCCGCTCTACATCGGGGTTGGAAACATCCCCGTCGGCAGCAAAAGCGACCTGAACCTGCATTGAAGGCGATGCATCGGCCAGCGCAGCCTTGCGAACCTCATAGGCCAGCAACTGGACCGCCTGAGACAAATTCAGGGAACTGTACTGCGGATTGGCCGGAATCATGACGTGACGGTCGCAGCGCAGTAAATCCTCGTTGGACAAACCTGTACGCTCACAACCAAACACCAGCGCCGCCTTGGTCTGCGGCGGCCCGGCACGCAGTCTCGCCATCAAGGCCTGCGCACCTTGTTCAGCATCACACAGCGCAGGGGCCAATTCGCGTTCGCGCGAAGAAGTTGCCATGGCGCAGACCACATCCTCAAGTGCTGCGGTCAGGTCAGGTACGATGCGCGCAGCCGCCAGTACATCCGTGGCACCACTGGCCAGAGCAACCGCCTCAGGAAACATGTGCGGATTTTCAAGCCGGGGGGCAACCAGCACCAACTCGGACAAGCCCATGGTTTTCATGGCCCGGGCACAGGAGCCCACATTGCCCGGGTGAGACGGCGACACCAACACAACCCGCACCCGCGACAGCATCAAAGTCTCGCTTTGCACTGCGCCCACTCCTCCCGGTTGACCTTCAGCGTGATGCCAACATCGCCTTTTTCAACCAGCGCCTTCGGACTTTTTTGAATGGATGCGACAACTTCGCTCACCAAAACGTTGGAAAAACAGAAATCCATCAGGTCTTCGAGCAATTCCTCTATCAAATCGACATGTGCCTGCTTCTGCCATGAAAGAATAAAACACAAGACCGGTTCGTAGTCGATTCCATGCTCCAAATGCCTCAACATCCGCATGGTTGTGAACTCTGACTTCATTTCAACAGAAACCAGGAGCCGTTGAGCCTCACCTTTTTCATGGTCATGAATCCCTATTTCCACAAAAATTTCAACGTCTTTGATGCAGGCGATGTATTCAGCCAATGCGGTCTCCAGAGAAGGTCAATTACAATACGGTTTAAATCAGTCTTCGAACGTAGAAAGCAGTCATCATGCATCCCATGCTCAATGTAGCAGTCAAGGCCGCCAGAGCGGCTGGAAAAATCATCAATCGCGCCAGTATGGACCTTGATTTGGTCAAGGTGGGCAGCAAGGGCCCGAACGATTTCGTTACCGAAACCGATCAAGCCGCCGAGGCCGCCATTATCGAAGTGCTTAAGCAAGCCTTCCCAGACCACGCCATTTTAGCCGAAGAAAGTGGCGCCTCCGGTGACTCAGATTATCTCTGGATCATCGACCCCATTGACGGCACCAGCAACTTCATCCATGGCTACCCCTGCTATGCAGTCTCCATTGCGCTGAAATTCAAGGATCAAGTCGTTCAGGGCCTGATTTACGACCCAGTCAGCAACGACCTCTACACCGCAGGCCGCGGTGAAGGTGCTTTTCTGAACAACAAGCGCATCCGGGTGAGCAAACGGCTGCGCATGAATGAAGCATTGGTGGGCATTTCATGGCCCGCCAGCAATGGCAATCAAGAAAGCCGTGTCGCTGCGCAGTTTGCCAACTTGAATGCCAGTACCGTCGGCATTCGTCGCTCAGGTTCAGCCGTGATGGACTTGGCCTATTTGGCCTCGGGACGCCTGGATGCCTATGTGGCACACGGGCTGCAACCATGGGACATCGCTGCTGGCGCCCTTTTGGTTCAAGAAGCCGGTGGTTTGGTGACAGACTTCACTGGTGAAAGCGACTATTTGGAAACTGGTAATCTTGTTGCCGCCAACCCGAAGTTGTTGCCCCTCGTGCTTCGCAACCTCGGATCAGCTTGACATCCTCACCGTCCTCCAGGCTTGCCTGAAATTTTCATGCACTAAACACGACAAGGAGGCCATCGCCGCCTCCTTGCCCCCCCTAGACCGCTCCTCGCCGCCTCCACGCGGTGACGTCTGCCCCCGGTAAAAAACCTTCGGTCCGCTTCTGGAACGCCAAATGCATTTAGGCGTGTCAGCGAACTGTGAGTCTACAACGCCTGACCTATTCTCTTTATCAGGGGCTGCACGCCAGAACCCGAACTCACTTCCGAAACCCCCCCAAGGAGCAGACCATGAACGAGACGATCGAAAGCAATGTCACCATCACAATCCCAAGCGGTTCGAAGATAGTCAGCGCTAGCGCGCTCAGTCACGATGATATTTACAACACAAAAGGCGATAAGCTGGGCTCCATCAAGGAAATCATGATGGACATCGAAAGCGGAAAGGTCTGTTATGTTGTGTTGTCATTTGGCGGCTTCCTAAGTTTGGGCGAAAAACTTTTTGCCGTGCCATGGAGCGCATTCAAGATTGACACCAAAAACAAACGCTTCATCATGGACACCGATGAACAACGGCTAAAATCCGCACCTGGGTTCGATAGCGACCACTGGCCGAACATGGCAGACCCAGCCTGGGAAAAAAACGTACAAGACCACTACGCTACAAAACGCCCAGTCTAACAATCAGGCCGTTTTAAACCCGATGCACCTTGCCCAAGGGTGCATCACAGACGCTACTTACTCAGAACCTCAAACACTCCCGCCTCCGCAACCCCTCCCTCAATCAACCTGCATTTCAGTGAAAAAACGACTTTAGCTTTATCATCACCCTATCCAATCAATATTATGTTTCGTTAGTGAATGAAAAAAGAACCCGAACAAAACGCCGGTACTGAACTGGGCTTAGAAAAACACACGCCCATGATGCAGCAGTACCTAAGGCTCAAAGCCCAGGCACCAGACATGCTGCTGTTCTACCGCATGGGCGATTTTTATGAAATGTTTTTTGACGATGCGCTAAAAGCAGCGCAACTCATGCAAATTACCCTGACCCACCGCGGGCAATCTGCCGGCCAGCCCATTCCAATGGCTGGGGTACCGTTTCACTCGGCCGATCAATATCTGGCCAAGCTGGTTGCGGCCGGTCAGTCCATCGCCATTTGCGAACAGGTCGGAGAGCCCGGCCAGCAAAAGGGCCCCATGGAGCGGCGCATTGTCCGCATCATCACCCCGGGCACATTGACCGATGCCAACTTGCTGCCTGACAGGGAAAACCGTCCCTTGGTGGCTGTCTGTACACAGTCTGGGCGCTGGGGCGTTGCCAGCCTGAGTCTCTCGGCAGGCAGCATTGAATTGCTGGATGTAGAGGCCGGGTTGCTCAGTGCCACGCTAGACCGCTTGAAGCCCGCTGAACTGCTGTTGCCGGACATCACGCTGCAAGCCGCCTGCCTGCCTTGGCAGGGTAATGAACGTCCAAGCTGGCACTTTGACCGAGAACAAGCCGCCTCCCAACTCAAAGCCCTGTTGGGGGTCAGCGCTCTTGAACCCTTCGGCATTGAAAACGCCCCACTGGCCTGCGGTGCAGCAGGCGCGCTGCTCAGTTATGCCAAAGCCACGCAAAGCGATCAAAATGCGTTGCGAAACATCACAGAACTCATCGTAAAATCAGAAAACGAAGCGGTCGTGCTGGACGCCAGCGCCCGCAGAAACCTCGAAATTACAGACACCCTGCAAGGTGGCGCAGAACAGCACACCCTGCTGGCTGTTCTTGACCAGTGCGCCAGCGGCATGGGCAGCAGAAAACTTCGCCAATGGGTCACCGAACCCATCAGGCAACTGAATCGCTTGCGTGAAAGGCAGGAATCCATCGCCTGGTTGATGGCAAGCACCATCACCCCAACCTATGAAGCGGTTCTGGACAACATCCGCAGCATCAATGACATCGAGCGCATTGTCTCCCGCATCGCACTGAAGTCTGCACGCCCCCGCGACCTCTCCGGGCTCAGAAGTTCGCTGCAGGCCTTGCCCAAGCTTCAAAAAGTACTGCTGGCAATACCCTCCTCGGCCTTGCAGGCCGTTCCAGCCCGCATCGTGCAGCTGTCTGAGGCCTTGACGTTCAATGCAGAGGTGCTGGCACAACTGGAAGCCGCCATCGCAGCAGAGCCCGCCTCCATGGTCAGGGATGGCAACGTCATGGCCGACGGATTTGATGCCGAACTTGATGAATTGCGTGCCCTGCAACAAGGCTCCGGAGCATTCCTCATCGAACTCGAAACCCGCGAACGCGCATCCACCGGCATTTCAACGCTGAAAGTGGAGTACAACCGCGTGCACGGTTTCTACATTGAAATTCCCACAGGACAAGCCGACAAGGCACCTGAGCACTACCGCCGCCGGCAAACCATGAAAAATGCCGAACGCTTCATCACACCGGAATTAAAGGTATTCGAAGACAAAGCACTGTCAGCAAAAGACCGTTCACTGGCACTGGAAAAAAAGCTCTACGAAGCCCTGCTGATCTGGTTCGAGCCACACATCACTACCCTGTCGCAGGTGGCCCGCGCCATTGCGGAAATCGATGCCTTGGCCAGTCTGGCAAAAGTGGCCTCCTTGCGTGCCTGGGTCTGCCCCGAACTTAAAAACAGCCCGGGCATACACATTGAGGGCGGGCGTCATCCGGTGGTGGAAACCCAGGTTGAACGCTTCACACCCAACGACACAGAGCTCCACAGCCTCAGGCGCATGTTATTGATTACCGGCCCCAACATGGGCGGAAAATCCACCTACATGCGTCAAACCGCACTCATTGTTCTGTTAAGCCACATCGGCAGCTATGTGCCCGCCAAGCGGGCCCAGATCGGTATCGTCGATCGAATTTTTACCCGCATCGGCGCCTCAGACGACCTTGCAGGCGGACGATCCACCTTCATGGTGGAAATGACGGAAGCCGCCACCATTTTGCGGCAAGCCACTGAAAACAGTCTGGTGGTGATGGACGAAATCGGTCGTGGCACCAGCACATTTGACGGTTTGTCTTTGGCCTGGGAAATCGCTCGCCAGTTGGTGAATAAAAACCGCTGTCTCACCCTGTTTGCCACCCACTACTTTGAAATCACGGAATTGGCGCTTGAGCATACGGAAGCGGTGAATGTTCATTTAAGCGCCACCGAGTACGGACAAAATCTTATTTTCATGCACAGTGTTGAAGCCGGGCCTGCAAATCGCAGCTTTGGGCTGCAGGTTGCCAAACTGGCTGGACTGCCCGCCCAAGTCATCAAACACGCACAAAAACGTCTGCTGGGTCTGGAAGAAAAACAAAAGCGGTACGACAACCAAGGCAGTCTGTTTGATACAGATGCAGCCCCTGAAAAAAACATACCCTCCCAGCATGAAGCAGTCGATATCATTGCAAAAACAGACATTGATCAGTTGTCGCCAAAAGCGGCGCTTCAACTCCTTTATGAACTGAAAGACTTATGCGACAACCCCTGAAACACTGGTTCTGCGCTCTGAGCGTTTTCCTCGGTTTGGCCCACTGCAATTTGGCGGGCGCACAGTCGTTTTCATTTGCTGCCATCGGCGACCTTCCCTATTCCGTGGTGGACGAGCAAAATCTGGCCGATGTACTTGCCGACATTGATAAAAGCCAATCGGCGTTTACAGTGCATTTGGGAGACATCAAATCGGGAGGGGAATCGTGCGAAGATGCTTTGCTGCTAAAGCGCATCGGCCTGCTGAATCTCAGTCAAAAGCCTTTGCTGCTGGCTGTTGGCGACAATGAGTGGACAGACTGCCACAGGCGCACAGCAGGCGCCTACCAACCGGTGGAACGTCTGGCGTTTTTAAGAAAAGCCCTGTTCTCAAAACCTGTTTCCTTGGGACTGCAAAAACTGGCCTTTGAACAACAGGGCCAAGGCTCGGAAGGGCCTTCAGAAAACTACCGCTGGATTAAAAATGAAGTGATGTTCATCGTTCTGAACATACCCGGGAGCAACAACAATTACTGGGGGCAGTTTGCCGAAGACAGTCCGGAAAATCAGGAATTCAACATCAGAAAAAAATTCAACGACGCTTGGTGGAACAGTTCTTTGCAGTACGCCAAAAAGAATCAGGTAAAGGCTGTTGTGGTGAGTTTCCAAGGCAACCCGTTTGAAGCAGATGGGGCAAGGCAGCACGCCCCTGAAAAACGCGATGGTTACCTGGAATTCAGAAACCTGTTGGCCAGCGGCTTGAAAGACCTGAATAAGCCCGCGCTGCTGCTCCACGGTGACACCCATTCACACCGCATGGATCAAGCGCTGAAAGATGCCGACGGCAAACCCCTGAGCAAGGTCAAGCGCCTGGAAACTTTCGGTTATCCGTTCACCAGAAACTGGGTGGAAATCAAGGTGAACACAGACAGAGAGTATCCGTTTGAGCCTGTGATACACAGGCTCAGTGTTACCACGGAAAATTAAAACCAGCGGTACTTCAGTGCAAAGAACCTGGGTCAATTTGTAATGGGTCAGGCTGTACGCTGCCACGCTCAAGCTCTTCCTCTGTGGCGATGCGGATTTCACTGATGATCAGGTGGTAGCGAAGCGCAATGCCTGCCAACGGATGATTGCCATCCAACACCACTTTGTCTTCGGAAACGCCGGTCACTGTCCAAATTTGAACCTCGTCATCGTCCAGTGGTTCTTCCTGTTCAGGAATACCTTCGAACTGCATGCCGACTTCCAACTCTTCCGGGAACAAATGTCTTTCTTCAACCTGAATCAATTCAGCATCGTATTCACCAAATGCATCTTCAGGCTCAACCTGTACCCACAACTCTTCACTGACCTCACGGCCCTCAAGTGCGTGTTCAATGGCTTCAAACACGTCACCATAACCGCCATGCAAATAAACCATGGGTTGATCAGCGTCCTGAATCATTTCGCCCTGCGCGTCCCACACCTGATATTTCACCGTAACCACGGTATCCTTGCCAACCTGCATATTGCACTCCCCGACCTTCTTCGGAATAAACCCTGACTTACAATCATACAACACCACCCGCCTCTCATTAAATCATGCCATCGAACTCACCCAATTTAGATCACCAAATTCCTGAACACGCAGTGCTGACTCAACTCGGCGATGTTTCAGTAGCGCAGTTCATGCGTGAAGACTGGCATGTCAATGCCAGGGTATTCAGAAACGTTTTCCCCGACTTCAATCCGCTCTGCAGCATTGATGCATTGCTTGAATTGGCCACACAGGGAGAAGCGGAAACCAGACTCATCACAGCCTTCAACGGACAGTGGGCGATGCAAGCGGGGCCGCTGGATTCCCTCCCCTCCTTGTCAAAGCAGCACTGGACGGCCTTGATACAAGGCCTGAATCTGCACTTGCCATCGGCTGCGGCATTGCTGAACCGATTCCGTTTTGTACCCGAAGCAAGGCTTGACGACTTGATGGTCAGCATTGCCAGCGATGGGGGTGGAGTTGGCCCCCACTTTGACTCCTACGATGTATTTTTATTGCAAATGCATGGACAAAGGCGTTGGCGAATCAGCGCACAAACAGACCTCAGCCTTGAAGCGGACCTGCCGCTAAAAATCCTCAAGAATTTTCAAGCCACAGAAGAATTTGTACTCAACCCGGGAGACATGCTTTACCTGCCACCGCGCTATGCACATGAAGGTGTGGCCATCGGAGAATGTACAACCCTGTCCATCGGGTTCAGAGCCCCCACTGCTGCGGAATTGTTGGCCAGCGTCTACCGGCAGGCTGCAGACGACATTGAACAGAATACTGAACTGCTTAACCAACGCTTTCAAGACCCGCTCAGAGGCGCTTGTTCCAACCCCGGAGAATTACCGCAAGACATGCTGAACTGGACACAACAATTGCTGAGCCATCAACCCATTGCGCAAGACAGCATCACCAAAGGTTTGCTAACCCACTGCACAGAACCCAAAGACACGGTC
>JBEIKS010000093.1:0-8997 GCA_040379625.1 Burkholderiaceae bacterium | reverse complement strand
TTCCGTGGTGGGACGCACCCCCTCTGACATTGCGTTGTCCGGCATTGCCCGCACCTTCCAAAACGTACAACTGTTCGGAGAAATGACAGCCCTGCAAAACATTCTGGTGGGCCTGCACCACAGCTTCAACAGCAACCTGTTGGATGTTGCCCTGCAATCCGGCCGCTACCAGAGCGAGCGTGACAACCTGACCGCCCGTGGCCACGCCTTGCTGAAACTGGTGGGCTTAAGCGACTTAGCGGGTGAAGAGGCACGCAACCTGCCCTATGGCAAGCAACGCGCCCTGGAAATCGCCCGTGCGCTGGCGCTCAGCCCGCAACTGCTGTTGCTTGACGAGCCTGCCGCCGGTCTGACCGCGCCTGACATCAAGGAATTGGTGGCCACCATCAAGAAAATTCGCTCCGAAGGCATCACCGTCATTTTGATTGAACACCACATGGATGTAGTGATGTCGATTTGCGACACGGTCACGGTGCTCGACTTCGGTCAGAAAATTGCTGAAGGCCTGCCTGCAGAGGTTCAAGCCAACCCCAAAGTCGTTGAAGCCTACCTCGGAGGCGAAGTGGCCTCTCTGGCAGCCTGACCCTGGCCCCCTGACCCCTTAACGGACAATTAAAATGCTTACAATTTCCAATATGCACGCAGGCTACGGCAAGGTCGAGGTTCTGCACGGTATCAGCCTTGAAGTACCCAAAGGCAAGGTGGTGACACTCATCGGCAGCAACGGTGCGGGCAAAACCACCACCATGCGGGCTGTGTCGGGCATGATCAGCCCTCGCGAAGGCAGCATCACCTTGGCTGGCAAAGACATCACCGGCCAAGAGTCCTACTACATTGCGCGCGCCGGCTTGGCACACTCGCCAGAAGGCCGGCGGGTGTTTTCAACCATGTCGGTGACAGACAACCTGTTGCTGGGCGCGTTTCCCCGCTTCACCGGCGCACGCCCGAAAGGCGACATTGCGGCTGACCTTGAAAGGTCCATGGAATACTTCCCAAGGCTAAAAGAGCGCCGCACGCAATTGGCAGGAACCTTGTCGGGTGGCGAGCAGCAAATGCTGGCCATGGCACGGGCTGTGATGATGAACCCTGAAGTCATTTTGCTCGACGAACCCTCCATGGGTTTGGCGCCCATTTTGGTCGACGAGGTGTTCAAGATCATTGCGCGTCTGCGTGAAGAAGGTGTCACCATGCTGCTGGTGGAACAATTCGCCGCAGCTGCCCTGAACGTCGCCGACTACGGCTACGTGTTGGAAAATGGTCGCATCGCTTTGCACGGGCCGGCTGAAAAACTCAGAACCGACCCCGCAGTAAAAGCCGCCTATCTCGGTGGCCACTGACCGGCTCAACAACGGTATGTTGAAACCGCCCAACCCCCCTTTGCCCAAACGCTGTGTTCTCACCGGGCACAGCAGGGGTTTGGGGGCCGCCATGCTGGAACCGCTGTTCAAGGCGGGGTTTGAAGTGTTGGGCATTTCCCGCCACACAATTGGGCACGCCACAAACACAAAACTCACGGAAGTTGCACTGGATTTAAGCAAGGCCGGCGCAATTGAAACCTGGCTCAACAGCGGCGAACTGCAAGCGTTTTTGCACAACAGTGGTTCGGCGCTTCTAATCAACAACGCAGGTCGAATTGCACCCATCGCCCCCGCAGGGCAACAGTGCGCCAGTGAAATTGCCCTTTCCATTGCGCTGAATATTTCAGCGCCATTGATGCTCAGTGATGCTTTCATTGCAGCAACTCAGCAGTGTGCCAACCGGCGCATCCTGCACATTTCCAGTGGCGCAGGCCGCAGTGCCTACCCGGGTTGGAGCGTTTATTGCGCCAGCAAGGCGGCGCTAGACCACCATGCACGGGCTGTAGCGAGCGAAAAAACACCGCACCTGCTGATCAGCAGTGTGGCGCCAGGCATTATAGACACCGACATGCAGGCGGAGATACGCAGCACCGACGCCAATCTGTTTCCCATGAGGCAGAAATTCGATGAATTGAAAAAGCAGGGTTTGTTGGTGCGTCCGCAAGACGCTGCAAGTGCGCTCATTGAACATCTGCTGGGCGATTCTTTTGGCCGGCAGGCTTGCGAAGACATCAGAAACTGTTGATGTATCCAGCCTCCAAGGCCAATAAATGCCGCTTTACATCCACGCCCCACCGGTAGCCCGAAATTTCACCATTGGAACGAACCACCCGGTGGCAAGGCACCACCAGCGCCAGTTTATTTGCGGCACACGCACTTGCGACCGCCCTCACCGCCTGCGGCTTGCCAAGTTCCTGGGCAACTTGCTGATAAGAAAGCGTCTTGCCGCAAGGAATGCGGCTCAACACCTGCCACACGTCGCGCTGAAACGCCGTTCCCGTCTGATAAAGACTAAACCGGCAAACATGTTTTGGATTGTTGAAAAAGGCCTGAACCTCTAGCCATTCAGGAAATAGCAAAGGCAGTTTGAATTCCAGATCGGTATTTGGGAAATCGTTTTTCAGGGAACTTGCCAACGCAGTTGGACTTTCTCCCAGAGAAATGGCGCAAACGCCCTCAGGGTTTTTAGCGACCAGAACGAACAGATCGGCCTGTTCGGAAACGGTGTAGGAGATGGGTGACATTCGCGTGTCGAAGCTCGGCTAACAAGGTTGGCGAGGCTTGGCGGAGTGCGATAAAAGGAAGGTTTCCATTCATACAAACACCCCGCTACAAACTCAGACCGATTTTTTGTCTTCCGACTTTTCTTCGGTTTTCTTTTGATCGCCCAAAATGGATTTTGCTGGGCAAATTTTGAAAGCTGGGCATTTCTGGCAACCCACTGCAACTGCGATAGGACACAAAGTCATGGAGTTCTCCTCAGAACATAAAGTGAAATAAATGGAATCAAGAAAAGATCATTTTTTTTCTTGAGTGGAGTCTAACACGTTGAATCTTCAACAAATTGGAGAAAACCTTCCATATTTAAAACTGGAATGCGCCTTATTCATCAAAAAGCGAGGCCGTAAAACCTGTTTGCGCAGTACTTACATCCTGCTTTCTCAACAAGCCCGAAGCTCGCACACCCAACAAACGTAAACGCTGGTTCAAAGGTATTCTTTTCAGGCAACTGCCAGCAGCCTCTCGTATTTTCAATGAATCGTCGGTGTAAACAGCCAGCGAAACATCGCGCGTGGCTGTTGAAAAATCTTCGTAACGCAACTTAATGCCTATGGTTTTAGCCACATAACCTTTGCGCTGTAAATCAGCCGCCACTTTTTCACACAGGGCTGTAAACAAGGGTGTGAGCATCGCTTTGTCGCTGCGTGGATGTAAATTGCGCTCAAACGTGGTTTCGCGGCTCAAAGATTTTGGTTCACTGTGGGTAACAACGGGTCTGTCATCTTGCCCATAAGCACTTTGATGCAACCATTGCCCATACGATCGCCCAAAACGTTCAACCAACTCCACCGGATTTTGTTTCGCCAGATCTCCAATAGTGACAACACCCAATTCATTTAACTTTTCAGTGGCCTTCGGACCCACACCATTAATTTTGCTCACTGGCAAAGGCCATATTTTCGAATTCAATTCATGGGGTTCCAGCACAGAAATACCGCGAGGCTTTTTCAAATCTGAGCAAATTTTAGACAACAGCTTGTTGGACGACAGTCCGATAGAACACGTAAGGCCTGTTTTCTCAAACACGCGATTTTGAATCTGCTGCGCCAACTGCCGGCCAAAATCAGCTTGTACGCCGGGTAAGTCTGTGAGCTCAAGGTATATTTCATCAATGCCTCTGTCCTCTAGATGCGGGGCCAGTTCAAGCACTGCAGATTTGAATGCGCGGGAATAAAAACGGTATTGGTCAAAATCCAGGGGCAAGACAATGGCCTGCGGTGCCAAAGCGGCGGCTTTCATCAAGCCCATGCCGGAATGCACACCCAAGGCCCGCGCCTCATAGGTTGCTGTTGTAATCACCCCTCTGCCCACGTAGTTTTTCAGCAGGGCAAACTGCTGCAACTCCACCGGGTCAGTTCCTGCGCCCCGGCGGCCACCGCCAATAACCACTGGCAAACCTTTTAATTGCGGATAACGCAACAACTCAACACTGGCATAAAAGGCATCCATGTCTAAATGAGCTACCACTCTTTTAAGCATTACCTAACCTGTTTAAAACGGAACCTCAACACAAGGGGTGTTCACTTAATAATGTATACACGCGCAGTTTTTCGACCTGAAGGATGCAGCCATGCCGTTTTTATCGACCATCAAAGGATGTTTTGGCCTAAGCCCAGAAAAACCTCTGCAGGCAGAAGAAAACCCGACAAGGCCATCAGAGGCATCGGGCGCTCATACATTACTGCAGCTTGCCAAAAGGTTCCATTCCACTCTTGAGCCCCGAAACGCTACTGTATCCTCTGCGATGAACTCCAGCGAGGCAAATACACAATCGGGAAGCTGGGTACGCCCCTTGAAGCCTATTTCTGTTGAAACTGCGCTTTCAAAGAGCAACAGCGGCATGTTAGCCCAACACTTGAACGCAGTATTGCAAATTGCTTCAGGAACAAACACGGTGATTGGTTTCAGACCCGTCAGTTGGGCTGCGAAATACTACATTGAAGCCGGGTACCCATCCAAAAATTTTCACATCAAGACAAAATCGGCCAAATGGGGACCACAAGTTGGCCTGCTGTGCCCGAAGGCAACAGAAAAGCTTGATGAAGCGCATGCAATAAAAGGAAATCTTTTTTTAAGTTCAGGAAGAATTCAGGAACTGCTGGAAAACGGCTGCATTCGTTTGGAGCGTTTAAAAGAAAACGCCGTGAATACTAAAACAAGATTTGAAACAACCAACAACTTTATTTTTTATGCCGATGAACCTGGCCCTGAAAAAACTGCAAGCTCATCGGGTACGAATGTCCGTGCCGTTACAACGCATCAATACCGGGCCGTTAAAAGAGAGGTTCCTTCAAACCCGCTGCAAACAGAAGCGCATCGCGACGCTGTTTGGGATATTAAAAAATTTCCACCGCAATCAAACACTGCCAGTGAAGACATTACGGTTTTATTTTGCCCGAACAAAAACTTGCCCATCACGGCAGACTACGACTTGCTGAGTTACGCACGTCCGATTGCCCACAAAAACGACAACAACAACCAAACAAGGGTGCCGACAGGAACACTTGATACATTGGTACAGAGCCGGCGCGGGCTAAAAAGTCCGGGAAGCTCGTCGGGCTTGGCAGGCCCGTCTGCCAGCAGCAACACCATGCCAGCCATGGAAGACCCGGACAGAGGCAACATCAGCCCGTTCACCAACCAACTGATTGATTCAATCAATCAAACGTTGGCAAGAGGCGAAGGCCTGAACATGGTTCACCACAACATAGAAGCTGGCAACCCGTTTGCCAATGAAGCCAGTTGTTATCCCGCTATTTTTTGCCTGCCCGGCAAAAAACCGGAAGCGCTTTCCTCCATCAGCAGCCTAAGAACCCTGTCGGACATGAACCATCCTTTCCGTGGAGAAGGAGAAGACACCGACCGATGGAACGGCGACCGTGTGGTGCTGATTAAAAACGAGGGGGAGATGACGCACTTTAAAAATGTGCTTAAACAGCACGGCTACCACCTGGAAGTATCACCCACCTTTATTGGTGGTGGCAGGGCCAGTGACGACCTGACCCAGGATGCTCCCAGACTCAGACCCTCCCACAGCGGTATGTTGTAAGGGCATTTAAACCAAGGGGAGGTAAGTGATGCGCCGAATCGGATAACATTGCGGTTTGATTCGTTTAAGAAGCACAGGCATGCAAAACCAACCCGCAGACACCCCCTCCAACAAGGCCACTGACAGCATACAAAGCATGACCGGCTTTGCCGCCGTTGTTGTGCCCACCCGAAGTGGCGGGCTGAGTCTGGAAATGCGCAGTGTGAACTCACGGTTTCTGGACATTCAGGTGCGCATGCCGGATGAACTCCGCCTGGTTGAAGCCGGCATTCGCGAAGCGCTCTCCGCCCGCCTGCAGCGCGGCAAGGTGGAATGCCGCCTGAACTGGGTCAAAGACAACCACGCAGCCCCCCTGCCCCGCTTGCAAACCAGCGTGCTCAAGCAATTGGCAGATCTGGAAAACGAAGTGCGGCAAAGCTTGCCGGGCGCCGGCGGTTTTCGTGTTGTTGACGTTTTGAACTGGCCGGGCGCCCTGGAAGACAATTCCCTGACCACAGACGAATTGCGACAGGTGGTTCAACAAGCCACCGACGAAGCTCTGGACGCACTCATTGCCGCACGGCGACGTGAAGGCGCGAGGCTGGCAGCCGTTCTCACAGAAAAAATTGAGGGCATGCAAGCGGTGCTGGCCACGCTTGAACCACGCCTGAGCGAATTTCTACAAGCCCATGCCGACAAAATAACAGCGCGCCTGCAAGAAAGCCTTTCCAAGGCCATGGAAAACACGGGCACACACCCACACGTGCAAGAACTCCACGACAGAATCCGCCAGGAAGTCAGTATTCACCATGTCCGGGTTGATGTGGCCGAAGAGTTGGACCGCCTGAAAACCCACTTTATTGAAATCAAGAGAAACCTGAAAAGCAAAGGCCCTGTGGGCAAGCGTCTGGATTTCCTGACGCAGGAATTGAATCGGGAAGCCAACACGCTGGGTTCAAAGTCCACGGCCATTGAACAAACGCAAGCCTCCATTGAATTGAAAGTGCTCATTGAGCAGGTTCGCGAACAAGTACAGAATCTGGAATAAACATGACGCAGTATGCAGGCAGTTTGTACATTGTCAGCGCCCCCAGCGGGGCTGGCAAATCAAGTTTGGTGAAGGCCTTGCTGGCGCAAGACACCGGCATCGGACTGTCAATTTCGCACACCACTCGCGCGCCCCGCCCCGGCGAGGAAGACGGCCGCGAATACCATTTCGTCAGCACGGAAACATTTCTGGCCATGAAAGCCGCCAACGGTTTTCTGGAACATGCCCACGTGCATGGCAACTGGTATGGCACCTCCAAGGCGTGGGTCGCCTCGCAAATGCAGCAGGACCGAGATGTTTTGTTGGAAATAGACTGGCAGGGCGCAAAACAGGTGATGGGTCTGGTGCCGGAAGGCGTTTCGATTTTTATTTTGCCCCCGTCCATGGATGAACTTGAGCGCAGACTGCGCGGCCGCGGCACAGACAGCGAGGAAGTCATCGCTCGGCGACTTGATGCAGCGGGCCAAGAACTTGCCCAAGCACCCGGTTATGATTACCTGATTTTGAATGATGATTTCAAAATTGCGCTAGAAGAGTTAAAATGTGTGGTGACAGCCTCCCGTTGCCGTTTTGCGCAGCAACGGGCTCGCCACAAACAGCAGTTTTCCAATTTCAATATTTAAACAAATACTTAGGAACAAGCAATGGCCCGCATTACGGTTGAAGACTGCCTGAAAATTATCCCCAATCGCTTTGAACTTGCGCTTGCGGCTACCTACCGTGCCCGCATGCTGGCCCAAGGCCACACACCCAAGGTCGATTCCAAAGAAAAAGACAAGCCCACCGTCACAGCCCTGCGCGAAATCGCCACCGGCAAAGTGGGTGCAGAAATGCTCAAGCGCGTACCTCTCTGAGTTCGCCCTCGGCCTGCCCTGCTTAAAAAGGCGCAGGCCTGATGTCGGTTCTGCCGATTTTTTGCGATCCCTCTGTCAGAAAGCGCAAGCGTGTCTAGAAGTTCTGTTGAATTCAAGTTTTCAAAAATTAACTGCCTGTCAGTTGCGCTGAGTCCCTGCGACCCAGTTGAGTTGCTGAATCAATTCATCAAGCGCATTGGCAGCCAAGGCGTGGGCGCCTACAGCGGCGAACTGGCCGTTATCGACGGCAGCGCCTGGACGTCAGAAACACCCCCCCCTTTTAAAGAGCTGGTGCAAGCCGCGCACAAGGCCGGGCTGCTGCTGGCGGGCGCAAAACACTTTCCTGCCCGTTTCGAAGACGCCATTGAAAGCAGTGGCCTGCTGCTGGTGGAAGACGCCAGTGTTGCTGGGCAGCCAGAGGTCGTTGCTGCAGTTGCAGAAGTGCCAAAAAAACCGGTGCCGGCTGCCGCCTCAGAGCTCGCCGACAAAGCGGAACCCACAACCACCCAGAGCGGCGAAACCATGGTAATTGACAGCCCGGTCCGCTCCGGTCAAAGAATTTACGCCAAAGGCTGTGACGCCGTCATCATGGGGCCAGTCAATGCAGGCGCCGAAATTATTGCCGACGGCAACATCCACGTTTACGGCCCGTTGCGCGGTCGCGCCCTTGCAGGCGCGAACGGCAACCCGAAAGCGCGCATCATCACCACCAGCTTTGCACCGGAACTCGTTGCAATTGCAGGTTATTACCTTACCTTCGAAGACGGCTTTCCCGGCAATTGCGAAAACACTGCCGTGAAAATTTTTCTCGAAGATGAAGCATCGCATCTAAAAATTGAACCCCTGAATATACGTTAAGTGAAAGGAAAATCCGCGTGAGTCGTGTCATCGTTGTGACTTCTGGAAAAGGCGGAGTGGGTAAAACCACCACCAGCGCAAGCATTGCAACCGGTTTGGCCCTGAAAGGCCACAAAACCGTTGTGATTGACTTCGACGTTGGTTTGCGTAACCTTGACTTGATCATGGGCTGCGAGCGCCGCGTCGTTTACGATTTCGTAAACGTCATCAAAGGGGAAGCCAATCTGGCCCCCGCTCTCATCAAAGACAAAAACTGCGAAAATCTCTTTATTCTGGCAGCCTCGCAAACCCGCGACAAAGAAGCACTGACCGAAGACGGCGTGGAACGGGTTATTGAAGAACTCAAAGCCCAAGGCTTTGAATACATTGTTTGCGACAGCCCCGCCGGTATTGAACAAGGTGCCACCATGGCGCTGCGTTTCGCAGACGAAGCCATTGTGGTGACCAACCCCGAGGTTTCTTCAGTCCGCGACTCTGACCGCATTCTGGGTCTGATCTCTTCAAAATCCAAGCGCGGCCAGGGGGGGCTGGAGCCTGTAAAAGAGCATTTGCTCATTACACGCTACAACC
>JBEIKS010000092.1:0-9013 GCA_040379625.1 Burkholderiaceae bacterium | reverse complement strand
TATTTCAAGTGAACCGCTTTGCGTTTCAGGCGCTGCTGCTGTGTTGTCAGATTCAGGCATAGGCTCGGTTTGCGCTGTTGGCTCTTCTTGAACTTGCGGTGCCTGTGGTGCCTGCCCTGCTTTGTTCATTCCTGCCAGCTTGGGTTGCGCTAGCTTGTTTTGCGCAGCGCTGGCCATTGGATTTTCAGCTTGTGGCGCCTGAGCAGTTGGTGTGTCCTGCTTTGGCATTTCTGCTTTGGGCATGTCTGATTTTGGTGCTTCGGGCATTGCAGTTTGTGGCTTGTCTGCACGCGGTGCAGCGCGGCCGGCTGTGGCTACAAGCTCTGCTGTTGCGCGGCCTGAACCATTCACATTGCGACCCACGGTGGCCGTGGCAGACGCGGCGGCATTGGCTTGAACAGAGACTTCCGAAGCGCTAGGCTTGTTTTCAGACAGCTTGCTGGCCATTGCGCTGCCTTGAGTCTTCAACTGGTTGCCGGCGGCGGTTGCGGTGTTTGAGGCTGTTGTTTTCAGTTGATCAGCAGCATTAGCAAGTTCAGCTCCGGTAGCAGCAACGAAACTGCCAGCTTGGTCGCCAGAAGAGCGAAAGTTGGTGTCATCAGAATGATTCGCCTCCACTTTAAGGTTGGCTTGTGCGTTTGCGGTTACTTCTGATTGCTTGGCTGCGGCCTGAGCGTAAGCCTTGCCCCAACCGTTCATGGAGGTTTCGGCTGCATTGGCGGAACCAGAGAAAGCGATGGCCAGGCTGAGAGCGATGAAAGAGTGCGAGAAGTTTTTCATGGTGTTTCCTTTGGGAGAGAGTTTGTGCATCAGCGATGCGATGGATGTAATGTAAGGTTTTGACCTACACGTTCCCACTCCCCAAATCGGTAACCACCCACGGAGGGATTTCTCAGCCTCAGCCGCCACCCCTTCGCGTATAAGAATCGAAACGTTTCAGGAACAGCGCAATGGTCTGGGGCTCCAGCGTTTCAAAATGAAAGCTGACGCGCAGGCGCGGAATGCTGACCAATGCAATTCGGCGCGGCTCCATGGTTTTAAAGCAAATGCGAATAAACAGCTCAGCCTGTTTCAGGGAGATTTCGCTGCCGGATTTGACGTAGGTTTCAGTTCCCAAAGCGCCGGGCATCCAGTACAGGAATTCTTTTTCCGTGCAGCCCATTTCACGTATCAGGGTGAAATGACCCGGGAGATCAGCAACCTGTCGGATTTGTGGATCGAGTTTCAGCAAGTTGCTCAACCGCCAGCAATGGGAGGCCAGATGGCGAGCACATCGTCCGGTTTTAGCAACCATTCGCCGCGGGTGCCGGGGGCCACGTAAACGCCGTTTACCAACACGAGGTGGGTGAGTTTCTCAGGCAGGCTGAACTGCGCAATGACTTGCTGAACCGAACTGCCCTGCTCAACCGTCAAGGTAACTGCGTTGTCCTTGCGATGAGCGGGTAGGTAGTCCGTCAAGTTTGCGTAAAGCTTGAAGGTTATTTGCATCATGCCGCTGATTTTACGACCCCCCATTGGGTTTGCGCCTGCGCACTCGCCATATAGGCTTCCATCAAGCGACTGGGGTCAGACAACAAAATGTCTTTCCATTCGCCTAACTTCACCTGGCCTTGTATCAGTCCGCGCAGTACGCCCACATGGTCTGTCAAACCCAGAC
This sequence comes from Burkholderiaceae bacterium, assembly GCA_040379625.1. Classification (GTDB taxonomy): domain Bacteria; phylum Pseudomonadota; class Gammaproteobacteria; order Burkholderiales; family Burkholderiaceae_B; genus SXZD01. The sequence goes on along the minus strand of JBEIKS010000092.1, from coordinate 7,356 downwards.
TGGTTGCACCAATCAGTACATCGCCCTTGAATTCCAAGCGCAAATACTTGAAGCGCTCCACGTCTTTCAACTCAACAGACTGGCCGTCTTCAGCGCCCCACCATTGACCAAAGCTCGCGGCAATCAGGCCGAGCGTGTCCAGCACGTTCATGGCGAAGGTTCCGCGCCCAGGCGCGGTTCTGCCTGTCATGGCCATGGCGGCTGTCCGTGCATCGTCTGCGGCGGCCGGTTGAATCATGTTGACCACCTTTTCGCCGGTGGAAAAGTCTCGCGCTTGCGTTACGTCGCCTGCTGCATAAACATCGGCAACGTTGGTCGCCATGTTGTCGTCCACCAAAATGCCTGCATCCACTTCAATGCCGCTGCCGGCGATGAAGTCCAAATTCGGCTTGACGCCTGTGGCTGAAATGATGAGGTCGCAGTCCAGCGTTTGACCGTTGCCAAGCCTCGCCTGCAAGGGTGCGCCTGCACCATTGCCGATGGCTTCAACCCGGGTATCGGTGAACACGGTGACGCCTTTTTTCTGGACCCAGGACTTGATCATGGTGCCAGCGCCTTCTGTCATCATGCGGGGAACCATGCGGTTACCCATCTCAACAACCGTCAGTTTGACACCGCGCAAAGCCAAGGCTTCCATGATGATGCAGCCGATAAAGCCAGCGCCCATTTGTAGTACGCCGGCCCCCGGTTGTGCCAGTTCGATGATCTTGCGTGCGTCCGCCAGAGTCCAGCAAGGGTGCACACCCGGCAGCTCCATGCCTGCGATGGGTGGACGTATGGGACGCGCGCCGGTTGCGATCAGCAACTTGTCATAGGGCAACACGTCGCCCGACTCCAGCGTCACTGTTTTAGCCTTGACATTCAGCGCAGTGGCCTTGCCCGCACGCTGCTGAATGTTCAAGCGCTCAAAGTGGTCAGCCGACTTGCGCAAGTACGTGCCCTGCTCCTGAATGTTGCCAACCAGTAAATAAGGAATGGCCATCCGGGAATAAGGTGGCTCTGGTTCACTTCCCACCATGATGATTTCATCGTGGGGCCTTATTTTGCGGATAGACTCGGCCGCGATGACCCCCGCCGGGCCATTGCCCAGAATCAGGTGCTTCATAGACCGAGACGTGCCCTGGTTTCTTCGGTTGGACGGCCTTCCTTGTCCCAGCCACGCAGTTCATAGTACTCGGGCAGCATTACATCCAGGCCGCTGACCAGCCCTTTGGCCGGACCGGTTTTAGCCGCCTCTTTCATCAAACGTGGCGGCAGGTTGTCGTCTTTGCGGGTAAACCCGGCGCGGTTGTTGAATTCGCGCTCCATGTTCCAGATGCGCTCGCCAATGAGTTCCAGGTTTTCCATGGTGTATTCGTCGCCGCAGGCCGCAGCCACTTGAGGTTGTACGTCAGCCAGTGTCCAAGCAAAGCTTGTGAAAACGCAGATGCCTGCAGAATCAAACACTGCGGTTGCGTCTTGGAACGCTTTCACCAGACCCGGTTTTCCTTCGGTAACCAAGGGGTCTGTCTTCACAGGAATGCCAAGCACTTCAGACGCGATGGTGTAGCCGCGCAGGTGGCACGCACCGCGGTTTGAAGTGGCGTATGCCAAACCGATGCCTTGAATGCCGCGACCGTCATAGGCCGGGAATTCCTGACCCTTAACGCTCATGGACAATTCAGGGTGCCCATATTTTTCGCACAGGCGTTTTGAACCCATGGCAATTTCACGACCGAAACCCTCCCCCTTGACAGTCATTTCCGTCAATTTGATGAGCGCTTCTGCAGAGCCGAACGGCGCTTCAATGCCGATTTGCTCTTTGGTCAGAACACCCATCTCATAGAGCTCCATGACTGCCCCCACGGTGGTGCCAAAAGTAATGGGGTCCATGCCGTCTTCATTGCACAGGAAGTTTGAGAATGTCAGGGCGTCCAAGTCGTTCACGCCATTGGCTGAACCCAATGCCCAAGCCGCTTCGTACTCTAAACCACCCGATGCACCCCAGTACTCGGGCTTGTTTTTCACGGTGAAGTGGGTTTCGTCAATCTTGGAAATGCGGCCGCAGGCTATGGTGCAACCAAAGCAGGCTTGGTTGGTAACCAGATTTTTTTTGCCGTCGGTAGGACGTTTCTCATGCATTTTTTCGCCGGAGATGTCTTTTGCGCCTTCGAATTGAACATCGCGGTGATTGCGTGTGGGCATGGCCCCCACTTCGTTGATCACGTTCATCAAAACCTGCGTGCCATAGGTGGGCAGACCTTGACCTGTCACTGCGTTGTCGGCAAGAATTTTCTTCTTTTCGAATGTGACTTTCATGAATTCTTTGGGGTTCTTGATATTGCTCACCCCTTTGGTTCCACGGACCGCAATTGCCTTCAAGTTTTTCGAGGCCATGACAGTCCCCACGCCCGAACGCCCGGCTGCACGGTGCAAGTCGTTGACAACCGCTGCATACAGGCAACCTGTCTCAGCCGCTCGTCCAATGGTGGAGACGCGGATCAGTGGATCTTGGTGTTTGTTCTTGATGGCAGGCTCCGTTTCCCAAACGCTCTTGCCCCAGAGGTCGCCGGCGTCCAGCAATTCTGCCTTGTCATCCTGAACGAACAGGTAAACAGGCTTCGGGCTCTTGCCTTCAAAAATAATCATGTCCCAACCTGCGAACTTCAACTCGGCACCCCAGAAACCGCCGGAGTTTGAGCAAGCGATTGCGCCGGTCAGCGGGCCTTTTGTAATCACGCTGTAACGACCGCCTGTAGAGGCCATGGTGCCGGTCAGTGGGCCTGTGGCACAAATAATTTTGTTCTCAGGGCTAAGTGGATCTACCTTCGCATCCACTTCCTCCGTGAAGTACTTGGTGGCAAGGCCGCGCTGACCTAAATATTGTTTTACCCAATCCATGCGCAGCGGTTCGCTGGCGCAGGTGCCTGTAGTGAGATTGACTCGTAGAATTTTGCCGGCCCATGCCATGGTGTTTCTCCCTGAATTCTTGAATGCGTTTGATGAAGTCTGCCGCGCGCTTTTAGGCACCCGAAGTTTGGTTGCCGAGTTTGTCGGCCCATTGCTTCATCCTGTCCAAACCGGTCCAGTTTGCATCCACATAAGTGATGGCCCCGGTTGGGCAGGCTTCCGCGCAGGCTGGATTGCCACCGCACAGGTCGCACTTCTGCACCTTCCCGGTTTCCTGCACATAGTTCACCGTGCCAAACGGGCAGGCAATGGTGCAAACCTTGCAACCCACACAGATATCTTCAATCACCACCTTGGCGCCGGTGACTGCGTCGAGCTTGATGGCCTCAACCGGGCAAGCGTGCAGGCACCAGGCCTCATCGCACTGTGTGCAGGTATAGGGAACCTTGCGCCCGCTGTGATGAAAGTCAAACACCTTGATTCTCGACTTCGAGGTGTTGAAAATGCCGTAGTTTTCAAAACTACAAGCCATTTCACACTGTAAACATCCAGTACATTTATCTGGATTGATATGAAGCGACTTTTGCATCTTGTTTGCTCCTGGTTTTATTGTTGTATTGATTCTAAAGCCGAAACCTTGCCAGCTTTTGCTTTGAAATTCAACAATCTGATGATGTGCGATTTTCCGGTTTAAGAAATGCCAGCAAACCGAAACTTATTGCCCGGACGCGACACAGTTCGACACAGATGCTTTGGTTATGGAACAGCGCATCGATATTTGACGGTTGATGACTCAATCTACCGCTACAATTAGCTACCCCTTCAGGAGACAAAATGACATCCAAACAACTCGATGTAGTGATCATCGGTGCAGGGCTTTCCGGTATTGGTGCCGCCTGTCACCTCAAAATGAAATGTGCCGGCAAAACAGTCGCCATTTTAGAGAGCAGGGACGCCATCGGCGGTACTTGGGACCTGTTCAGATACCCCGGTATTCGTTCCGATTCTGACATGTTCACGCTGGGCTATGATTTCAAGCCTTGGACCAATCCCAAGGCCATTGCCGATGGCAAAGACATCCGCGAATATGTGGAAGAAACCGCCCGTGAATACGATGTAGAAAAATTGATTCGCTTTGGGCAGCGGGTTGTTCAGGCGAGTTGGTCGTCGGAAAAGGCGCTGTGGACCTTGGATGTGCTTGATGTAAAAACAGAAAAAAAATCAAAAATACAGGCAAAATTTGTCATCAGTTGCACCGGCTACTACAAATATGACGCTGCCTACACGCCAGACTTCCCCGGCGCCGCGGATTTCAAAGGACAGGTCATACATCCGCAATTCTGGCCTCAAGACCTGGACTACGCAGGCAAAAAAATTGTGGTGATCGGAAGTGGTGCAACCGCTGTTACGCTGGTGCCATCGCTGGCTCCAACAGCGGGTCATGTCACCATGCTGCAACGCTCGCCCTCTTATGTGGTGTCCGTTCCCCAGCAAGACCCGGTGTCGAACAAATTGCGCGGCAAGGTACCTGAAAAGCTGATCTACCACGCCGCCCGCGCCCGCAACGTAGGGTTGCAAATGCTGGTCTACCGGTTAAGCAAGAACGCCCCCCAGACCGTACGTCGCTTGCTGACCAAACAGGTAGAAATGCAGGTTGGTAAAAAAGTAGACATGAAGCACTTTACGCCGAGCTACAACCCATGGGACGAACGCCTGTGCGCCGTACCGAATGGTGATCTTTTTAAAGCGCTGCGTTCCGGCAAGGCCAGCGTTGTAACCGACCACATTGATCACTTTACGCAGACAGGCATACAGTTGAAGTCTGGCGACCATCTGGAAGCAGACATCATTGTGACGGCCACAGGCCTGCAACTGCAGATGATGGGTGGCCTGACCTTAAAAATTGACGGCAAACCGCGTGCACTTTCAGAAACCATGAATTACAAGGGCTTGATGTTCAGTGACACACCCAATTTGGCCATGATTTTCGGTTACACCAATGCATCCTGGACGCTGAAGGCTGACATCAGCAGCGACTATATTTGCAGGCTGATCAACCACATGGACAAACAGGGCTTGAGTTATTGCATGCCTCATCTGGCAGCCGGGTCTGTGGATGAAGAGCCATTTCTGGAAATGAAGTCCGGCTACATCAAGAGAGCCGCCGGAATATTTCCTAAACAAGGCAGTAAAGCGCCGTGGAAAGTGAAGCAGAATTATTTCTTTGATTTGACGCAATTGCGCCTGAGCAAACTTGAAGATGGCGTTATGACATTTACGAAGGTAGCACCGACCTGACAAAGCAGCTTTTCTGAAAAGCAAAAACCCTTCACGCTGGAAGGGTTTTTGTTGCTGCTTGATTGCCAACGCCTGCGAAAGCGCAGCACGGAAGCCACATCACTGGTACCACCTTACCCAGCCAGGCAGGTTGGTGCGGAAGCAAAAAGCAGACGCTGGTGAAGCGTTTCCGACTCAAGATGTTGATTTAATACTATGCCTGCTGCGGTTAGAATGCAAGTGTTTTCTGCGCTTGTACCTGTAACGAAATTAATTCGAGATTAACAAGCCAAGCGTGGCTTTCCGAACCGCGCCTACAATGCCGTTTCATTGACAATCAACTGCAACCCTACCCGAGAAAAGTGTTGAACCATGAGCAAAGACGATATGTTTGTACACACCATAAGAGCCTTGGGTGTTTTAGTCAGCGGCACCGGCTATGAGCCGGAAGACAAAGCTGAGTTGTTTCATTCTCTGGCCGGCAACATCATCAATCTGACAGATAAACCAGACTATTTCAGATCCATGTTTCAAGAGATGTTGGGTACTGAAAATAGAGGAACCTTGAACTAGACATCGATTGCGCTGCACATGAGGCCAGGGTTGTCACGCCCAGGCCTTAAAACACCACCAAATCCCTACATTTAAACAGCTCGGACCCCTATTTAATTAGAGTAAGTCTCCAGAAAAATATCTGGCGACATGTCTGTGTAACAGTTAACATCCTTCTCATACGGCTTTTGATTACAGCCAGTTATTAAACAGAGGAGATAAAAATACAATGTTACATCTGATTGAAGTGTTCTTTCTGCGCATTTACATGCTCATATTTAAGGGCGTAACAGCAATTCTGCCTTTCAAGTGGCCAAAAACCTTTGAAGGTGCCGATTCATCCTTGGATTTGGTGCGACACATTTCCTCGCTTGGCTACAGCAGAGTTCTAATTGTTACAGACGCAGTATTGGTAAAGCTTGGCGTGCTCAACAAAATGATCGCTGAGTTGGAACGCCTCGGCATGAAATACGCAATTTATGATGGTGTAGAGCCGAACCCTACCGTTGCTCAAATTGACGCCGGTTACGAAGTTCTGGCAAAAAACAAGTCAGAAGTCATTTTGGCCGTGGGTGGTGGTTCACCCATTGACGCTGCGAAAATGATTGGTGCCCGCGCAAAGAACAACAAGCCGATTGTGAAAATGACGGGCCTGTTCAGGGTTTACCGTGGCATGCTCCCCTTGTTCGCAGTGCCCACCACTGCGGGTACCGGCTCTGAAGTAACAATCGCAGCCGTGGTGTCTGACCCGGCAACACGCCGTAAATTGCCGGCTATGGACCTGAAGCTGATGCCCACTGCCGCGGCCTTGGACAGCGCCTTGATGGTGGGTTTGCCCCCTCATATTACGTCTGCAACAGGTATGGATGCCTTGACCCACGCGGTTGAAGCCTTTATTTCGAACAATGCGATGGCGAAAACCGATGTCAGGGCAATCGAAGCAACCAAACTGATCATGAGCAATCTTGAAACAGCAGTGTTCAACGGTGCTGATTTAACAGCCCGTCAAAACATGGCCCGTGCTTCTCATCTGGCAGGTATTGCTTTCACACAAGCCGGTGTAGGCTATGTTCACGCCATTGCCCACAAATTTGGCGCGCTTTATCACACGCCCCACGGCTTGGCCAACGCCATTGTGATGCCTTACGTGCTTGATTACTCTGTCGACAACTGCGCTTCCCGTCTGGCAATTCTGGCCCGTGAATGCAAAATCGGACCCACTGGCGGCAGCGACAAAGAACTGGCCTTGGCTTTCATCCAGCGCATTCGCGACATGAACGAAAAGTTTGGGATTCCGAAGCAACTTGCAGCCTTGAAGGCCCAAGACATTGCAGAGGTGGCGAAGTCTGCGCTAAATGAAGCACGCTTCACCTACGCTGTTCCGCGCTACATGGATATGAATCAGGCACAAACCTTGATCAAACAACTTCTTCCCGCCTGACAAGTCCGCTCAGGCTCCCACCGTACGCTGGTGCGGTGGGTTTTTAAAAACCCGTTTACCCATGAGGCATCCTCAAAGGGTCAGCGGGTTTTTTTATGTCCTCGATTTTTATAAATTAATTGCAGATGCCCGCTCATTTAGGGGGGCTTGTTTGTGCTCAGTCAAACCGACAATCACGCGGGGGGCAGAGTATTCCG
>JBEIKS010000091.1:0-9048 GCA_040379625.1 Burkholderiaceae bacterium | reverse complement strand
TATTTCTTCAAGCCAATGAGTTTTTCACGCAGTACAGGTTCCGAGGTTTTCGGATCCAGCCAAATGCCCATGAAGGCCAAGGCCAACTCGGGGTCACTCACTTCACCCACCAGTAGTCCGTCTTTAAGCAGTGACATGCCTTTGCCCGGCGCATAGAGGGCAGCCAGACGGGTACCCTTGTTTACATTGGGAATGATTTCTGTGAGCTTTTTTTGCCATTGATCCAGTTGCGCGCTTTTACCCACGCCTTGGTTTTCAATTTCCTCGCGCGATTTTTCAGCGATTTTCTCGCCGTCGAAATTGCGCGCGTAAACCAGTTCCAGATAATGCTTGTCGGTTTTGAAATTGAACTGCCCCGGCGCTTTTTCCGACCACAACTGGCAGTCATAGAGCTTCAGGCCAAACCACCGCATGGTGGCTTCGCCCATTTTTTTAGCATTGGGCAGGGCCGCCGCCGCAGCAGAGCTCAAGACAGCGGCTTCAGCCGTGCCTTGCTGCGCCAGCGCTGTTTGAATGGGGGCTGCACCCAAAGCCAGTGCAGTTACAAAAACGAAATGCTTAAGGCTTGGGTTTTTCAAGGTAGAACTGAACCACATCGGTATTTTTTTCCATGAAACCGGCCTCGCAATAGGCCAGATAAAATGTCCAGATACGAATAAACTTTTCATCGAACCCTTGCGCCCTGACTTCCGCCAGACGGGCCGTGAAAACATCGCGCCAAATTCTCAGGGTTTTGGCGTAGTCCAAACCGAATTCTTCAGCTTTCACCACACGCAGACCTGCCTTTTCAGCCAACTGCCTGAACAAGGTTTTGCTGGGGAGCATACCACCCGGGAAAATGTATTGCTGAATGAAGTCCGTTGACTTGCGGTAGCGGTCAAACAAGCTTTCATCAATTGTGATGACTTGTATGCCGGCGCGGCCGCCCGGTTTCAAGCGGTCAGCCACCGTTTTGAAATAGCTGGGCCAGTATTGCTCGCCCACTGCTTCAAACATTTCGATGGAAGCGATACCGTCGAAACTGCCACCGCAATCGCGGTAATCCTGAAATCTCAAATCGGCTTGCGTGGCCAGCCCTGCATTTTGTAGCCGTTCTTTCGCGTATGCCAACTGCTGTGAAGACAGTGTCAGGCCTGTGACATGCGCGCCCAGCCGACCGGCCGCTTCAGCAAAACCACCCCAACCACAACCGATTTCCAAAAGCTTGTCGCCGTTTTTCGGCTGTATCCAGTCGAGTATGGCCTGGTATTTTTCATGCTGTGCCTGCTCCAGTCCCATGTTTTGATCGCCTTTGAAAAAGGCGCTGGAATAGGTCATGGAGGGGTCCAGCCACAGCTTGTAGAAGTTGTTACCCAGATCGTAGTGCGCATGAATGTTCTTTTTAGCCTGCGCCTTGGTGTTTCTGTTGAGCAAGTGCTTCAAACGGTAAAACAGGCTGCCTAAAAAGCTGCCGTAAATCATGGACTCCACTTCCTTGCGGTTGAGCAGGAAAAGAATCAGCAATTGGGTCAGGTCTGTGGTGGCCCACTCGTCGTCAATGAAGCTTTCTGCCAGACCAATGTCGCCGGCCTTGAGCACACGGTTGCACAAATTCCAGTCTTTAATGTGCATGTTTGCGTGCGGTTGTCCGCCGTGGCCGAATTGCAAGTGGGCGCCATCCGGCGTGGTGACTTCCAATGTGCCGTGTTTCAGGCTGTTCAGTACTTTCAGTACCCAACGGGCTGCGGCGGGTGCGTTGTGTGGCAGTTCAAAAGACAAAGTGGTGCTGGCGGCTTGGTTCATGTGGATTGAATATCTGATTGCGTTGTAAGGTGGGTGGGTGGTTCAGGCTTTGAGAAAAAAGGAACGCCCTTGATCCAAAGCTGTAGCGCTTGGGTGTGAATACGTATCATCACGCCCAACGTAAACCACTTGTACTTGAACAAGGTGGTTTTCCACAGTGACGTGTCAGGCACTGCAAACGTGCCGCAAATGCTGGTTGATAAACGGTGTCCGTCATGGCCGTCGAGATCAACCCTGGCCACACTGCGTTCATCTGTATTGTGAAAGCGGAACCGGTACTGCCCCATCACTTCAAAAAACGGGCTGACATGAAATTCCTTGCTGGCATGGTGCTCCTGACCGTTGAGCAGGGTGGCGCCATGGTTGCTGAGCAGGTAACAGTGCTTTTCACCAAAGGTGTTGTTGACCTCGCACACAATGGCCAGCAGTTCACCGTTTTGCCCATGACAGAACCAGAAGCTCACCGGATTGAATACATAGCCCAACATGCGCGGGAAGGTGTGCAACCAGATGTCGCCGAGTTCAAGTTCAAGGCCGTTGGATTTCAGCAGCGACTCCAACCATGCGCACGGTTCTGCAATGCTGGCTTCCCCGGTGCCATAGTTGGCTGGATCAAATGAAAACACGCCGCCCTTGCCAATGGAGAACCAGCGGTTGCTTTCAATGTCCTTTAGCCTTCTCAAGTTCACACGAATGAAGAAGGAGGACACCTCGAAGGCATGCTTGCGCACCGTGTAGCGGGCATGGCGAACCTTGCCCCACGCCAAATAAAGCGGCGACTGAACCGGCCCGGTCATGCGCGCGCGGTTCCGGTCTGCAAGTCCTGGTTGCGCTGCGTGAGGAAATTGCGCAGTAATTCGGCTGCCCTTAGGCCCGCCTTGTGTCCGTCCTCATGGAAGCCGTAACCGGCCCAAGCGCCTGCCAAAAATACGCCGCCCTCGCCCTGAGTGGTGTCCAGTCGACGCTGCGCCTCAATGGCAGGGCCATCAAAGATCGGGTGGCTGTAATGAATCTTGCGAATCACATGCTTTGCATCCGGTTCGGTAATCGGATTTAAAGTGACCATGACATCGGTGGTGAACGGTAGCGGTTGCAAGCGGTTCAGCCAGTAAGTTACGGAAACGCTGGGTTGCGGATTGGTGACATCGCTCAGGTAATTCCAGGAAGACCACACCTTTTTGCGTTTGGGCATTAAATTCAGGTCGGTGTGCAGGTAGGCAATGTTGTCTTGGTAGCGAATGTTTTTCAGCAATGTGCGTTGCTGCGGATTGCTGCCCTCGAGCATGGCGTGCGCTTGATCGCTGTGCGCTGCAATGACAACGGCATCAAAGGTCTCAATTCCCAAGCGGGTTTCCACCTCAACCCCACCGCCTGCCAGCGGTGTGACGCGCAGCGCCGGGCATTTGGTCTCCACCCTAGGAATGAAAGGCAGTATTTTTTGTACGTAGTTGCGCGCCCCGGCCTTCACTGTGAACCAGCGCGGACGGTTTTCCACCTGCAACAAACCATGGTTGTGGCAGAAGCGTACAAAGGTGGCCATCGGAAAAGCCATCATCTGGCTGGAAGGGCAAGACCAGATCGCCGCCGCCATGGGCAGCAGGTACCAGTTAATAAATTCTTTGGAGTATTTGTTGATCTGGAGAAACTGATCCAGCGGCATTTGCATGTTTTGCCCGACACTCGAGTCTGCTTGTGCCAATGCCATTTCTGTTGATTGCTTGTTGAAGCGCAAGATGTCTTTGATCATGCGCAGAAAGCGCGGCGACAAAAGGTTTTTGCGCTGGGCAAACACAGTGTCCAGATTGGTGCCCGACCATTCAAGGTCAATTTCCGGCAAGCACACCGCAAAAGACATGTCGGACAAAGCGGTTTCAACCCCCAGTTCCTCAAACAGGGCGATCAGGTTCGGGTAGGTTCTCTCGTTAAACACCAGAAAGCCGGTGTCTACAGGGAATTTTTTACCATCGAGGTCAATGTCAATCGTGTTCGTATGGCCGCCAACGTAGTCGTTGGCTTCAAACAGCGTTACGTCGGCAATGTCGCGAAGCTTGTAGGCGGCCGTCAGGCCGGAGATTCCACCGCCAATCACAGCCACTTTTGCAGCGCTGTGTCCTCGGGTGCCCATCACGTCACCCACCAAATGAAGACTCATAACATCCTTAATGAACAATAAAGAACACGGATAAAAAGACATACCGGCACATATGAGCAGCCAGAGTCACAGGTCACTAATACAACCGTGACCTATGTATTACCGTATTTTGCGCTGACCACCCTTTTTGAGCAAACATTTAAGAAGAAGTTCCCTTCAAAAAAGGGCGGTGCAACAGTTCAGATGTTCAAAGTCACTTTTAAAACAAGAAATCCGCCTTGGTTCGGGTGGACAAAACCCATTAACGACCAGGTCTTTTATTGCGCTCAATCCAGGCCACCGCAGAGTGGTTGTGTATGGATTCGAAGTTTTCGCTTTCAACGCGGTAACGGGCAACCCGCTTTTCATTGTTCAACTCGATGGCAATGTCGCGCACCAGATCTTCAACAAATTTCGGGTTTTCATAAGCGCGTTCAGTCACATATTTTTCATCCGGGCGCTTTAGCAGTCCGTAGAGTTCGCAAGAGGCTGCCTTTTCTGCAATGTTCACCAACTCTTCCACGCTCATGCTTTCGTCGATGAGTACCTTGATGGTGATGTGTGACCGCTGGTTGTGCGCACCGTAGTCAGAAATTTTCTTGGAGCAGGGGCACAGGCTGGTCACCGGAACCACAACCGACATCCAGAAGTCTGTCAGGCCGCCGTTGCAGTCAATGTCCAACACCACCTGATAATCCATCAGGCTTTGTACGCCCGACACGGGTGCGGTTTTGCGAATGAAGTAGGGGAACTTCATGGTGATGCTGCCAGACTTGCTTTCCAGACGATCCAGCATGGCCGTCATCATGTGGGTGCCGTGTTCAAAGTTCAGCATTTCGCCGTGAGATTGCAGCACTTCTAGGAAGCGCGACATGTGCGTGCCCTTGGTGTCACCTGGCAAATAAACAGCCATGTCAATGTGGGCCACCGAGGGCATTGGGCCGTTCGGTGTTTCAACAATGACGGGATGAACAATGGCGCGCACGCCCACCCGGTTGATCGCAATGTTTCTTTCGTCCAGGTTTGACTGGACATCGGGCAGCAGCATTTTGTCGGGAGCGTTCATTGAATTTCCTTGATCTGGCGAGCCAGAGCGGTTTTGATGTCGTTGGTAATGCGGATATCGGTGGGTTCCACCGAGCTGTTGTACTGCGCAACTGCCTTGCCGTCTCTTCCGATCAAATACTTGTGGAAGTTCCAGCGCGGTGCTCCGCCGGTTTGTTGAGTAAGCTTCTGAAACATCGGATTTGCCTTGGCGCCACTCACCACTGTTTTTGAAAACATGGGGAATTTCACGTCAAAGGTGTTCTTGCAAAAATCCGCAATCTGCTTGTTGTTGCCAGGTTCCTGAGAACCGAAGTCGTTGGATGGAAAGCCCAATACCACCAGTCCGGCTGATTTGTACTGGCTGTAAATTTTTTCCAGACCGTCATATTGCGAGGTGTAGCCGCAATAACTTGCAGTGTTCACCACCAAAATCACCTTGCCAGAGTATTGGCAAAGGCTTTGCGGTTGCTCATCTTGCAGGCGGCTGAATTCGTGGTTAAGCAACTCCGGACAACTGGCGTTGGCCGCCCCGGAAATCATCCAGGCGCAAAGCATCAGGCAAGTGGCTCTAAAAAATTTCATTGATTCGATTTCTGCGAAATGCGGCGGTAAAATTACGGGTTGAAAATCCGGGAAATGCTCAAATTCGTTAGTTTTGTCCTAGTCAAAGCATGGACGCGGATTTATAATAGGTTGTATTGTGTGCTCAGTCAATAGAATGTCTTAGACAATTATCAATTTAACAATGGTGTCTAATACATTTGATTACTGGGTGATGTTTTCCGCTTGATTTGAAGAACAGTGAACCATGAACGACAGAGCCTTATCTTCTTTGCTGCGTTTGAGCATTGCCGCCGTCGAAAGAGACACGGGGCTGTCCAAAGACGCCCTCCGGGTTTGGGAGCGCCGCTACAACTTTCCCCAGCCGGAGCGAGATGAGTTCGGTGAGCGCATTTACCCGGCAGACCAAGTGGAAAAGCTGCGGGTCATCAAGCGGTTAATAGACGCAGGGCACCGTCCCGGCAAAATTATCAATATGGATGTCTGTTCCCTGCAGACACTGGCTGAAAGCGCTGCGGCAAGAGCCTCAGCCCCCGTGAGCTTTGACGGTAGCGATGACGTGCAGTCCTACCTCGATCTGATAAAAACCCACCGCATTGACGAATTCCGCAGGTCTTTGTCCCAGTCTGTGCTGCGCTTGGGCCTGCACCGCTTTGTGGTTGAGGTGGTTGCGCCCATGGCTGTGATGGTGGGCGAGGCGTGGTCGCGTGGTTATTTCCAGATTTTTGAAGAGCACATATTTACTGAGAATATTCAGGTGGTGATGCGCAACGCCATCAACACCATTCCCGGTTCCGTTCAAAAACCCAAAATTTTGCTGACCACCGTGCCCAACGAAATGCACGGTCTGGGGCTTTTGATGGCCGAGGCCATCATGGCGCTGGAAGGTGCGAAGTGCATTTCTCTCGGGGTTCAGACGCCTATCTGGGAAATCGCGGTGGCCGCTACCAGCCACCACGCCGATGTGGTGGCGCTGTCTTATTCTTCCATGAGCAGCAATGCCTCAGTGACGGAAGGGCTGGAGGACCTGCGCCGCAAATTGCCAGCCAGCACGGAAATCTGGTGTGGTGGTTCGTCTGCTGTTTTGCGCAAACGCCCCCCGGAAGGTGTTGTTGTCATGAATAACCTGGACGACATTCCCAAGGTCGTGAAACGCTGGCGCGAAACCCGCGGGGTGGTCTGACCTTGGGTGCCAAGAAGCAAGGCTTTGCCGGCAACAAGTCTTTTTTGCCCACCAAAACCTGCGTGTCTTGCCAAAAGCCAATGACTTGGCGCAAAAGTTGGGAAAAAAACTGGGAGCAGATTAAATTCTGTTCAGACCGTTGTCGCAAGCAGGGCGACACCACCTCCAAATCGGCGTCACGCTAAATGAGCAAAACCCTGCAACCCCGCTCTGTCGTCTGGATATTGGGCGACCAACTCAGTTTGAGCAACGCCGCCTTGTTGGCGGCAAACCCTGACACCACCACCGTCGTGATGGTTGAAGCGCCGGGCGAATCCACCGTTGTCTGGAACCACAAAGCGCGTCTGGTGTTGTTTCTCTCCTCCATGCGTCATTTTGCAGAAACCCTGCGTACCCAAGGCTGGCAGGTTCACTACACGTCGCTGGATGACGAAGGCCCTGCAGCACTCACCGACCGGGTGGCGGCTGTACTGAGCACACTCAATGCCACCCAGCTCGATGTGGTCGAACCCGGCGAATACCGGTTGCAAGCCGAGCTTGAACAGATGGCACAGCGGCTGAAACTGCAATTGAACGTGCACCCCGATTCCCATTTTTTGTGCAGCAAAGCCGAATTTGCGAAGTGGGCCGAGGGCAGAAAAAGTTTGCGCATGGAGTTTTTTTACCGGGAAATGCGCCGCCGCTACAAAATATTGCTGACGGATCAAAGCGAGCCCGAGGGTGGGCAGTGGAACTACGATGCCGAAAACCGCTCTGGTTTTCCCAAGGCTGGCCCTGGCTTGATACCCGATCCTGAATTTTTCGAGCCAGACGACATTACCCGCGCTGTGATGCAAACCGTTGAGCGACTGTTCCCCGATCACCCCGGTGAGTTGAAAAACTTCAAATGGCCGGTGACCCGCGCGCAGGCACTGCTTGCTTTGAACTGTTTTATTGAAAGTCGCCTGACCGATTTTGGCACCTACCAAGACGCCATGTGGACGCACACGCCGTTTGGCTGGCATGCCTTGTTGTCCACCAGTTTGAATTTGCACCTTATTTCTCCGTTGGAAGTCATCGCCGCTGCAGAGCAGGCCTACCGCGACAGCGCCGTGAGTCTGGCCAGTGCGGAGGGTTTTATCCGGCAGGTGCTGGGTTGGCGGGAATTTATCCGGGGGGTGTATTGGCTCGATATGCCGGCCATGGCCACCGACAATTTTTTTAATCATCAGCGCCCCTTGCCAGCCTGGTTCTGGAACGGGCAGACCCAGATGGCTTGCATGCGCGAAACCGTGGGGCAAACCCTGCAGCATGGGTATGCGCACCATATCCAGCGTTTGATGGTGACGGGCAATTTCAGCTTGCTTGCGCAACTGCAACCCGAGGCGGTCAGCCACTGGTACCTTGCTGTGTATGTGGATGCCGTGGAGTGGGTTGAGCTTCCCAACGTCGCGGGCATGGCATTGTTTGCCAATGGCGGGCGTTTCACCAGCAAACCCTACATCGCTTCAGGTGCCTACACCAAGCGCATGAGCAATTATTGCAAGGGTTGCCGTTACGACCCTGCCAAGCGGGTGGGGGCGGATGCATGTCCAGTCACCACCTTGTACTGGAATTTTCTGGACACCCATGAAGCCATGTTGATGGGCAACCCGAGAACAGCCTTGATGGCGAAAAACATACAACGCTTGTCGCCCGAAGAGCGAACCGCGATAAAATCTCAGGCGCAACAGGTATTGAATCAACTTGATCAATGCTAACTCCCCAATGCGCCCGTTCCCATGACCTCACCGCTTTCTGCTGTTCGTCTGTCCGGCTTTCACCCTGATGCCCGTTTGGCCTCGCTGGGTGACGGCGTTCGGGTGTATGTGGTGGGTGGTGCGGTGCGCGATGAACTGATGGGTCAGCCTTCTTTCGATCGCGACTGGTTGGTGGTCGGCGCAACACCGCAGGCGATGAAAGAAGCGGGCTTTAAGCCCGTGGGTGCAGATTTCCCCGTTTTTTTACATCCGGACACGCAAGAGGAATACGCCTTGGCCCGCACCGAGCGCAAATCCGGTATGGGTTATAAGGGCTTTGTTTTTCATGCGGATCCCTCCGTTACGCTGGAGGACGATCTGCAGCGGCGCGATTTAACCATCAATGCCATGGCCATGAACGCGCAGGGGCAGGTGTTTGACCCTTGGGGCGGTTACGCGGATCTGCAGCATCAAGTGCTGCGCCATGTCAGTCCTGCGTTTGCCGAAGACCCGGTGCGAATTTTGCGCCTGGCGCGTTTTGCTGCGCGGTTCCCCGGCTTTTCTGTTGCGCCCGAAACCCTGGCGTTTTGCCGGTCCATGGTGGCGGCAGGCGAGGGCAGTGCGCT
>JBEIKS010000090.1:0-9103 GCA_040379625.1 Burkholderiaceae bacterium | reverse complement strand
TTAACGGGGTCTGGGTATGTCGGGGTGTCTGACATCCCGCCCTTGAATCATGTAAACCACATGTTCAGACATATTCTTCGAGTGATCACCAATTCTCTCCAGCGCTTTGGCGATGAACAAAATTTCAATCGACCTTGAAATTGTGCGGGGATCTTCCATCATATAAGTGATTAGCTGACGCAAAATTGCGCGAAACTCATCATCAACGACCAAGTCGCGACGAATCACTTCGGTGGCCTCAACCGTGTCGCTTCTGGCGTAAGAATCCAGTACGCGACGCAACATTTCAATTGCATCGGTGGCCATGGTCTGCAGATCGACCGTGGGCATAAACGCTCTGGCGGAATCGAGAATCATTTTTGTCATGCGAGCGATCTTCTCTGCCTCATCTCCGATCCGCTCAAGATCCCGAATCATTTTGATGGAGGAAATAACCGTTCGCAAATCAACCGCTGTAGGCTGGCGAATTGCCAGGATATGGCTGCACAGCGCATCGATTTCCATTTCCATGCGGTTAACGTCCTGCTCCCGACGAATCACCTCGGCGATGAGACCAAGGTCATTGTTCGAAAGGCCTTCAAACGCCATGGCAATTTGCTTTTCAACCAAACCGCCCAATTCAAGCACTTGTGAGCGCAAGGATTCCAATTCTGCATCATATTGCTTTGAGGAATGATCTGTCATACCGCTGCTGCGCCTCTCTAAATGTTGGCTAGTATCGCTGAATTATAAAGTTTAAAAGTGACAAATCAATGACGCCACCTGGGTTGCCATTTTAGTGCCTGTTTGTCTCTGACACCCGAACACCCTCAGGTGTCGCAATGCAAGACACATCAGCCTTGCGAAGCGCAAACAAGCCACATGTCACCACACCCGGCCACTGGTTTATTTTTGATTCCATTGCTTGCGGGTCGGTGATGCTCAAACCGGAGACATCAATGATGATATTGCCATTGTCTGTGATAAAACCACTGCGCAGCCTTGGAATACCGCCCATTTCCTCGACTTTTCTTTCTATCAAGGCTTTCGCCATCGGCAAAACCTCAATGGGCAGGGGAAAGTTTCCCAAAACGGCAACTTCCTTGGATGCGTCTGCAATGCAAACAAAACGGCGTGCAGCCTCGGCCACAACTTTTTCCCGGGTCAGCGCACCGCCTCCGCCCTTGATCAAATTCAAGGCTGGATCAATTTCGTCGGCGCCGTCAATGTAGACACCCAACTCAACCACGTCATTCAAATCCAGCACCGCAACGCCCACTGAACGCAGCTTTTCTTCGGTGCGGTTGGAACTCGATACAGCGCCGGCCAGCGCAATACCACTTTGCCCCAATGCATCAATAAAACAATCTACTGTTGAACCTGTGCCAACCCCGATAATGGAGCCGGGCTCAACCCAACGTAGAGCCTCCTTGGCCACAGCTTTTTTTAACGTTAATGCGTCTGACATTGCGATGTTTCTCGTGAAGATCATGCAGCATAGCAGAGTATTAATTTTGTTGGCTGCGTACACTCTGCTCACTCTGAAAAGGTGTAGCGTTACACCTAGAACACATAAAAAAGAAGGAGAATAAAATGCCGTTTCCAAACCATCAACTGAGTATGACGGTGTTAATGACCCCCGACATGGCCAACTTCACTGGCAATGTCCATGGCGGAACCATTCTGAAGTTTCTGGACCAAGTCGCCTACGCTTGTGCAAGCCGGTATGCTGGCATGTACGTCGTTACCCTGTCTGTGGACAGGGTCTCTTTCCGGGAACCCATCAAAGTCGGAGAACTGGTGACTTTTCTGGCCTCGGTGAATTACACCGGCACCAGTTCCATGGAAGTGGGTATCAAGGTGGTTTCAGAGAATATTCATGAAGGCGTCATGCGCCACACCAACAGTTGCTTTTTCACCATGGTGGCGATGGGCAAAGACGGCAAACCTGCAACCGCCCCCGCCCTGGAGCCAGACACACCCGAATCACGCAGGCGATTCGATGCTGCAAAGCTGCGCAAACAAATTCGTCTGGACTTGGAAAAGAACTACCAGAAAGCCAAAGCGGCCATTGAAGCACTTCACCCGGATGGCACTTGACCCACACAAGGGGAATTTCGTTCTTGTGCAAAAAAGGGCACTGTCAAACCACTGACAGCGCCCTCTTTTAATACTGATAACTCACCCAACGCTGAAACTTAAACCCTCACTTCTTCCGCGCTGGAGGTACGTCGGTACAAACGCCTTCATAAATCTCGGCCGCCATACCCACACTTTCGCACAAGGTGGGGTGAGGATGTATGGTTTTTCCAATATCCACAGGATCTGCACCCATCTCGACACCCAGACAAATTTCGCCGATCAGGTCGCCGGCGTGGGTTCCAACGATGCCACCACCAATAATCCGATGAGTTTCTTCGTCAAACAGCAGTTTCGTAAAACCTTCATCACGACCATTGGCAATTGCACGCCCGGAGGCAGCCCACGGGAAAACCGCTTTGCCAAACTTCAGACCCTGCTTCTTGGCTTCCTCTTCTGTAACACCGACCCACGCCACTTCCGGGTCTGTATAAGCCACACTCGGAATACTGCGAGCATCAAAAAATGCTTTTTCACCATGTGCGGCTTCTGCAGCGACGTGCGCCTCATGCACAGCCTTGTGAGCCAGCATGGGTTGGCCCACCACATCGCCAATGGCAAAAATGTGAGGTACGTTGGTACGCATTTGCTTATCAACCGCAATGAACCCCCGGTCACTGACGCTAACCCCTGCTTTATCAGCAGAAATTTTGCGTCCGTTCGGGGTGCGACCTGTAGAAACGAGCACCATGTCGTATATTTGTGGCTCGGAAGGAGCGTTGCTGCCTTCAAAAGTCACTTTGATGCCTTCAGGCAAGGCTTCCACCGCCACAGTTTTGGTGGACAACATAATTCGGTCGAACCGTGATTCGTTCACCTTCTGCCAAACCTTGACCAAATCGCGGTCAGCGCCCTGCATCAGACCGTCCAACATTTCCACCACCTCAAGACGTGCGCCCAGTGAGGAATAGACAGTTGCCATTTCCAAACCGATGATGCCGCCACCAATGATGAGCATTCGCTTGGGCAGGAATCTGAGCTCAAGCGCACCCGTGGAATCGACGATGCGAGGATCTTCAGGAATAAACGGCAACTTTACAGGCTGTGAACCCACTGCAATGATCGCCTTTTCAAAGCGGATAACCTTCTGCCCACCGCCATTGAGAGCCACTTGCACATGGTGTGCGTCCAGAAACTGACCCAAGCCTTGAACCACTTCCACCTTGCGCGCTTTGGCCATACCGGCCAAACCACCCGTAAGCTTGGAAATTGTTTTTTCCTTGTGCAGGCGCAATTCATCAAGGTTCAGCTCAAACTCACCGAACTTGATGCCGTGCTTGGACATCGCCTTGACTTCTTCAATAATGGCCGCCGAGTGCAGCAGCGCCTTGGACGGGATGCAGCCCACATTCAGACACACGCCACCCAAGGTCGAGTAACGCTCAATGAGGATGGTTTTCATACCCAAATCTGCACTGCGAAACGCAGCGGAATAACCGCCAGGCCCGGCCCCCAACACCAACATTTCGCATTGTAAATCTGCCCCGCCCGCAAACGACGCTGCAACTGACGCGGCTGCAGCCGCAGCCGGCTGAGGACTAACAGGCGCAGAGACTGCAACTGCAGATGCAACCGCCGCTGCAGACGACACCGCGCTTGCGTTACTTGGACTCAACTTTAAAACAGAAGAACCCATGGCCACTTTATCGCCCACTTTAACGAGCAACTCCGTGACAACGCCAGCGTGTGAGGACGGAATTTCCATGCTGGCCTTGTCCGATTCAACCGTGATGAGCGATTGCTCAACCGCCACGGTGTCACCGACCTTGACCAACACTTCAATCACTTCTACTTCTTTAAAGTCGCCGATATCGGGGACTTTGACTTCTATGCTCATTTCTTCCCCTTACAGCAATGTTTTTCTCATGTCCGCCAGTACGCTTGCCAACTCGCTGGTAAAGCGGGCGGCCTGCGCGCCATCAATTACCCGATGGTCGTAGGACAAAGACAAAGGAAGCATGAGACGCGGCACAAACTGCTTGCCATCCCAGACGGGACGCATCTGCGACTTGGACAAGCCGAGAATCGCCAACTCAGGGGCATTGATAATAGGCGTGAACGCCGTACCCCCCACACCACCCAGAGAGGAAATTGTGAAGGTGGCGCCTTGCATGTCGGCGCCCTTCAATTTGCCATCGCGGGCTGCTGCAGACAGATCTGCCAATTCCTTGGCGATCTGGGAAACACTTTTCTGATCTGCCGCTTTTACCACCGGTACAACCAAGCCTTGGGGCGTATCTGCCGCGAAGCCAATGTTCCAGTAGTTTTTGAGAATCAGATTTTCACCAGACTCATCGAGACTGCCGTTAAAACTTGGCAGCCGCTTCAGCACAGAAACGCAAGCCTTCATCACAAAAGCCAACATGGTGAACTTGACCCCCTGTTTGGCATAGAGGTCGTTGGCTGTTTTCCGGAAGGATTCCAGATCTGTAATGTCCGCTTCGTCAAACTGCGTGACATGAGGAATCATGACCCAATTGCGATGCAGATTCGGACCGGAAAGCTTTTTGATGCGGCTTAACGCAACACTTTCTGTAGGGCCAAATTTGCTGAAATCAATTTTAGGCCAAGGCAACAGATTCAAGCCACTGCCCGAGGCAACCGGCGTTGCCGCAGGCGCAGCCAAGGCACCACTGACAACCTGAGCCACTGCTGACTTCACATAAGACTGCACATCAGAATGCACAATCCGCATTTTCGGGCCGGTACCGCGAACGCGGGTCAGATCAACGCCGAGTTCGCGTGCAAATTTGCGCACGGAAGGGCTGGCGTGAGGTTTGACAATGTGGTCGTTGTTGATTAAGTCACCCACCACTGGCGGCACCCACTGGGCTGCAGCGGTGACGGCGCCCGGCGCATTGCCGGAGGCTGACACAGCGACCGCTGGTGCAACAGGGGCTGCACCAACAGATAAACCCACTGAGGCTGGTGCGCTAACGGCAGCCACTGCTTCACCCGATACAGCCGCCGGTGCGGCAGAACTGATCCAGCCCAACACACTGCCTTTGCTGACCTTGTCGCCCAACTTGACGGAGAGACTTTCAATAACACCCGCCAGCGGACTGGGGATTTCCATGCTGGCCTTGTCGGACTCAACAGTGATCAGTGACTGTTCGAGTACAACTGTGTCACCCGGCTTTACCAATAACTCAATGATCTCAACTTCTTTGAAATCACCAATGTCAGGCACCAGAAGTTCTTGGCGCGTAGGCGCTGCAGGCGCAGTTGCTGCGGCCAACACCGGCGCAACAACCGGCGCTGCCGCTGTTACAGGGGCTGGAGCAGCCGATGCCGTCTGGGATGCATTGGCTGACAAGCCACCCGTTGGCAGCAGTTGGCCAAGGACAGAGCCTTCGCTGATTTTGTCACCGATTTTTACCGTCAGGCTTTGAATAACTCCGCCAACAGCGCATGGAATTTCCATGCTGGCTTTATCGGATTCGACGGTAATCAGCGACTGTTCAGGTACAACCGTGTCGCCGACCTTGACTAAAACTTCGATGACTTCGACTTCCTTGAAGTCACCGATATCGGGCACCTTGATATCAATGGCCATGGCGTTGTTTTCCACTTTCATGTTCGAGCCCCCTTACGCGTAAGCCGGATTGGCTTTTTGCGGATCGATGCCATATTTGACAATGGCTTCGGCGACTTTTTCTGCGGAAATCTTGCCATCATCGGCCAGCGATTTCAGTGCAGCCACTGTGACAAAGTAGCGATTGACCTCGAAGTGTTCCCGGAGCTTGGTGCGGAAGTCGGAACGCCCGAAACCATCTGTGCCCAGCACTTTGTAAGTGCGGCCTTTCGGCATGAAGGGACGAACCTGATCCGCAAATATCTTCATGTAGTCAGTTGAGGCAATGACAGGGCCGCCATGGTCGCTGAGCAACTGCGTGATATAAGGCACTTTTTGTTCTGCTGTGGGGTGCAACAAGTTGTAACGCTCTACATCCATGCCTTCGCGACGCAATTCGGTGAAACTGGTGACGCTCCAGACATCAGAAGTAATACCCCAGTCTTTTTGCAACAAGTCCTGAGCGGCAATCACTTCGCGCAAAATAACGCCAGAGCCCAGCAATTGCACGCGTTGTCCTTTGCCCTTGCCAGAGTTGAGCAAGTACATACCGCGAATGATGCCCTCTTCCTGCCCGGCAACAAGACCTGGGTGAGGATAGTTTTCATTCATGACGGTAACGTAATAGAACACGTTTTCCTGTTTTTCCACCATGCGTTTCATGCCATGGTGAAGAATGACAGCCAGCTCATGGGCATAGGTAGGGTCGTAGCTGACGCAGTTTGGCACCGTGGAGCTTAAAATATGGCTGTGACCATCTTCGTGCTGCAAGCCTTCGCCGTTCAGCGTGGTGCGGCCTGCGGTTGCACCCAGCAAAAAGCCACGTGCCTGCATGTCACCTGCCGCCCAGGCCAGGTCGCCAATACGCTGGAAACCGAACATGGAATAGAAAATGAAAAACGGCAACATGACGCGGTTGTTTGTAGCGTAGGAAGTGGCAGCCGCAATCCAGGATGACATGGCGCCGGCTTCATTAATGCCCTCTTCCAGAATTTGACCGGATTTGTCCTCGCGGTAATACATCACTTGGTCTTTGTCCACGGGCGTGTATTTCTGACCTTCAGGCGCGTAAATACCCAACTGGCGGAACATGCCCTCCATACCGAAGGTACGGGCTTCATCGGGCACGATAGGGACCACTCTGGAACCCAAGGCTTTGTCGCGCAGCATGGCGGTCAGGAAACGGACAAAGGCCTGGGTTGTTGAAATTTCACGGCCTTCAACCGTGGGTTCCAACACCGCTTGAAATGCAGACAACTCCGGCACTGGCAGCCGCTCTTCAGCTTGACGACGACGCGCCGGCAAAAAGCCGCCCAAGGCCTTGCGGCGTTCATGCATGTACTTCATTTCCGGGGAGTTTTCTGCTGGCTTGTAAAAAGGCAGATCGGGCAGTTGCTCGTCGGAAATTGGAATGCCGAAACGATCGCGGAATTCCTTGATGGAGGCATCGTCCATTTTTTTGGTTTGGTGAGCGGTATTCTTACCCTCACCAATTTTGCCCATGCCGAAGCCCTTGACTGTGTGAGCCAAGACCACCGTAGGCAAACCCTGCGTATTGTAGGCCGCGTTGAATGCAGCATAGACTTTGTTGGGATCGTGGCCGCCGCGGTTCAGGCGCCAGATGTCGTCATCGCTCATGCGGGAGACCATCTCCAGCAACTCCGGGTAGCGCCCAAAGAAATTCTTGCGAACAAATGCGCCATCGTTGGCTTTACAGGCCTGAAATTCGCCGTCCACCATTTCATTCATGACCTTGACCAGCAAACCGCGCTTGTCGCGGGCCAGCAAGGCATCCCAATAACCGCCCCAAATGAGTTTAATGACGTTCCAACCGGCACCACGGAACTCACCTTCGAGTTCCTGAATAATTTTTCCATTGCCACGCACAGGTCCATCAAGACGCTGCAAATTGCAGTTCACCACAAATATCAGATTGTCGAGTTTGTCTCGCGCAGCCAAAGAAATGGCGCCCAAGGACTCTGGCTCATCCATTTCGCCGTCGCCGCAAAATACCCAGACCTTCCGCTTGGAGGTGTCAGCGATGCCACGGGCATGCAAATACTTCAGGAAGCGGGCCTGATAAATGGCCATGATGGGGCCAAGACCCATGGAAACTGTGGGGAACTGCCAGAAATCGGGCATCAGCTTAGGGTGAGGATAGGAGCTCAGGCCTTTACCATCAACTTCCTGACGGAAGTTCAACAACTGCTCTTCGCTCAAACGACCTTCCAGAAACGCGCGAGCATAAATACCGGGGCTTGAGTGTCCCTGGAAATAAATCAGGTCGCCGCCGTGCACGCCATCGTCGGCATGCCAGAAATGGTTCATGCCGCAACCGATCATGGTTGCCAATGAAGCAAAGGATGAAATATGCCCACCCAGATCACCACCATCGGCAGGGCTCAGGCGGTTGGCCTTGACCACCATCGCCATTGCATTCCAGCGGATGTAAGAACGAATGCGCTCTTCGTATTCAAGATTGCCGGGATTCGGGGCTTCGAGTTGCGTGGGAATGGTATTGACATACGCCGTATTT
This sequence comes from Burkholderiaceae bacterium, assembly GCA_040379625.1. Classification (GTDB taxonomy): domain Bacteria; phylum Pseudomonadota; class Gammaproteobacteria; order Burkholderiales; family Burkholderiaceae_B; genus SXZD01. Next base: position 875 of record JBEIKS010000090.1, on the reverse strand, counting down.
GCCGAAAACGGGATGTAGGCACCACTGCGGCGGGCTTTGTCTATCATGGCCTCGAGCAGGAAGTGCGCCCTTTCAGGACCTTCTCTGTCGATGACGGCTTCAAGCGCATCCAGCCACTCTTGGGTTTCCTGGGAATCTGGATCGCTGTTGATTGGGAAGTCCGGTAATGCTGACATACATCCTCCTTTTGCAATGTGTTTGGTGGCCCAAGCGCTACGCTTTTGACGTGCTTGGGCATCAGCTTGCGAAATTATGGCAGCGCTTCTCTTTTTTTTCAAATAATGATTTACAATTTCGCAATGTGAAAAATTAGAAGGACTGCTCAGACCTTTGAAATTGCACACATTTCAACGGAAACACAAGAAAAAACTGGGGAATTCCCTGATTCGGTCTGTCTTTTCTGTACAAATATGAGAAATTGCATACACTGGCAGCAACTTATGAAGGTGCCGGTCTTGCTAAGATTTCTTTCCCTGATGCGTCAGCTTTTTCAAAAAACCACGTTGCTGTGGGCAACACCCTTGGTCGGAATGCTGTTTTTCATTGCAGCAATGGGGGCGTTTCTTTTTCTAATGCAAAAACAAGACGAGCAGCAGACCCACGAAACCGTCATCAGGGATGTTGAGCTGTCACGACAAACCATGCGGGCAAGGTTGCAAACCACGCAAGACCGAATCTCGCAACTCGCCCGGGAGGTGGGGCAGGAAACCGTGGATGACACTGGTTTCACGCGGCGCGCCAGAGAAATACTTTCAGAAACGCCAGAAGTGCTGCAAGTCGGCATGATGGACGGTGAACGTTATGCACGCTGGACGCTGAGCAGCACCCGCCAACTGGTACCCGATCTGCATATCGCAGACGAACGCATTGAAGAC
>JBEIKS010000089.1:0-9133 GCA_040379625.1 Burkholderiaceae bacterium | reverse complement strand
CGCTTATCATTGCCTTGGGTTTGATGGTGGACGACGCCATTATTGCCGTTGAAATGATGGTGCGAAAACTCGAAGAGGGTTTTTCCAAGTTGGAGGCTGCCACCTACGCCTATGAAACCACAGCCATGCCCATGCTCACGGGTACCTTGATCACGGCAGCCGGCTTTCTACCCATAGGCATGGCGCAATCTGCCGCGGGTGAATACACCTATTCCATTTTTGCAGTCACGGCGGTGGCCTTGATCATCTCCTGGTTCGTGGCGGTGCTGTTTGTGCCGTATTTGGGTTATTTGCTGCTTAACGTTAAATCCAGAAGTCACGATGACCATCCCCAAGAGCTGTTCGACACGCCTTTTTACACGGCGTTCAGACGCCTGGTGAGTGCATGCGTCACCCACCGTTGGGTTACCATCTCAGTGACCTTGGGCGCGTTTGCGCTGGGTCTCTACGGTTTTAAATTTGTAGAGCAGCAGTTTTTCCCGGACAGTTCAAGAACAGAGTTGCTGGTCGACCTGAAGTTACCAGAGGGCAGTTCCTACTTTGCCTCCGAGGAGCAGGCCAAACGTCTGGAGCAGTGGTTGAAAGAGCAGCCCGAGGCCGCAAACTACGTGGCCTTCGTGGGCGAGGGCGCACCGCGCTTTTATTTGTCGCTGGATCAGCAACTGGCCCAGACCAATCTGGTTCAGTTCGTTATTACACCGCCTGACCTGCCTGCGCGCGAGGCCTTGCGAAAACGCGTCATTGCTCATCTTGAAGAAAATTTTCCAGATGTGCGCAGCCGGGTGAAATTGTTGCCCAATGGCCCACCAGTGCCATACCCCATCCAGTTTCGCGTACAAGGGCCGGATCCCCGTGTGGTCCGCGAATACGCAGACAAAGTCAAGGAAGTGGTTCGTGCCCACGCCAGCACCCAGGGTGTAAATGACAACTGGAATGAAAATATCAAGGTTATGAATGTCAAGGTGGATCAAGAGCGGGCCAGAGCCTTGGGCGTCAGCAGTGTGTTGCTGTCCAGGGCGGGGCAGGCGATTTTGTCTGGCACCACCATTGCGCAATACCGTGAAGCCGATAAGCTCATCGATGTCGTGCTGCGTCAGCCCTTGTCCGAGCGCGACACCGTGGAAAAACTCGGAGAGGCGCACCTGCCCACCACAAATGGCCGCTACGTTCAGATGAATCAGGTAGCCAAACCGGAACTCGGCTTTGAACCCGGCATTATCTGGCGTGAAAACCGCGATTTCGCCATCACAGTGCAAAGCGATGTGGTTGAGGGCGTGCAAGGCACCACCGTGGCTTTGCAACTTGAAAAGCGGCTCAACGAGGTGCGGGGTGAATTGCCTTTGGGGTATCGCATTATGATCGCCGGCGTGGCCGCTGACTCAGGCACAGCGCAGCGTTCAATTGCTGCCAACGTACCCACGATGTTGTTCATTGTGATGACGCTCTTGATGCTGCAATTGCACAGCTTTTCCAGAACCCTGCTGGTCTACCTGACCGGCCCTCTGGGGCTGATCGGTGCCTCCGCCACCATGTTGTTGCTCCACAAGCCCTTTGGTTTTGTGGCGCAACTTGGAGTGATTGCCTTGCTGGGCATGATCATCAGGAATTCAGTGATCCTGATTGATCAGATCGAGCAGGACATCAAGCTGGGAGTGGATCCGTGGACGGCCGTCATTGAATCGGCGGTCAGGCGCTGCCGCCCGATTGTACTGACGGCAGCCGCCGCCGTGCTGGCCATGATTCCGCTGTCCCAGTCACTGTTTTGGGGGCCGATGGCGGTGGCCATCATGGGCGGCTTGATTGTGGCCACGGTGCTGACACTGCTGTTCCTGCCTGCACTGTATGCCGCTGCCTTCAAGGTCAGGCCCAAGGCGGCATAGGTGCTGCAGAGGATCAGCGCCTCAGCACCTGTGTGCTCCAGGCGATCCACAGTTTTCGCAGCGGCGTCAGTTTGACGCCCTGTGTTAGCACCGGGTAGCCGTCCGCCTTTAGCAAGGCCAATTCGGCGGTACGCATGCGCCACAGTGCGCGCAACGGCCGCAATCGCAGACGCTCGGTTCCCGGCAGCGCTTGCCAGTGCGCCTGACCTTCGGTCACCAGCGCATCTGTCAAGTCTTGGTACAAATTCAAGAATGCTTCATTGCTGACCCGTTGCCTGAGTTTTTCCACTGAGACACCTGCTTTTTGCAGCGTATCCACCGGAAAAGGGTGCCAGCCTTCTCCCAGTGTTTTGCCCAGTGCCAGCAATTGCGCCAACTTCATGGCGCAGGCACCAAAATTTTTGATGTGCCCCAGCGACTCAGGGTCTGTTGTACCCGCGACCTTTGCGGCCATTGCATACAGTTCACCGCCCCAGTTCCGGCTGGCAGTGTCCCACTGCGTTTGCGTGAAATAGCGTGGCAATTCAAGGCTGTCGGAGACGCTTTGAACCACCAGCGCAACCGCTTCAGCACCCAGTTTTGCAATTGCAGGTGCCCCCAGGCAGAGGCAGGCAGGGTGGGTGGCTTGCCCCAGCGCAGCCCTGTCCATTTCGGTTTTCCACCACGCCAATTTGATGCGCGCAACTTGCGGGTCATGCACTTCAACTGGAATCATTTGAAGTTCACGGGCAAAAGTGGCGAGCCCAACGCATTTTTTTTTCAATTCCGGAGAACAGAAAAGCAATGCATAATAAAGCGAGGAACCCTCGCTGGCACTGCGTTCCAAGCAATATTGGAGGTGATGCGGTGCGAAATTTACGGGTGTTTTATCCGTTACTTCGGCTATGTTTGTATTCATGGCACAAAACCCATTTTCAGACTTCCATTACAATAGCGGGAATCACTCCGTTTGGGGTGACGTGCGAAGGTGGCGAAATTGGTAGACGCACCAGGTTTAGGTCCTGACGCCTTCACCGGCGTGGGGGTTCGAGTCCCCCCCTTCGCACCATGTTGAATACCAACCCAGAACTGTCCAGATGCAAATCTCAGTCAAATAGTTGAAGATGCAACCGGTTCAGTTTATCAAACACGAGTCCTTTACATGACCACCACTGTTGAAACCCTGAGCAGTCTTGAGCGCAAGCTGTCTCTGAATTTGTCCGTTGAACGCATCAATGCCGAAGTTGAGCAGCGCTTGAAGAAAGTCGCTCGGACAACACGCATGCCCGGCTTTCGTCCCGGCAAAGTGCCCATGAAATTTGTGGTTCAGAATTACGGCTCCCAGGTGCATTCCGAGGTGCTGAACGATGAACTCAACCGTACTTTCCAGGAAGCGGTCAAAGAGGCCGATCTGCGTGTTGCCGGCTCCCCCCGCATTGAACCCGGCGAAGATCAAGCCGAAGGCCAGATGGTCTTTTCCGCCGTTTTTGAAGTTTTCCCTGAGGTAAAACTCGGCGACTTTTCCGCTCTGGAAGTGGAAAAAGTGGAATGCCCCATCGGCGAGGCCGAAATTGACCGCACCATCGACATTTTGCGCAAGCAGCGTCAGAACTTTGTTGAGGCGGGCGACCGCGCAGCACAAGAAGAAGACCGTTTGACCGTTGATTTCGCCGGTCGCATCGAAGGTGTTGCATTTGAAGGCGGTACCGCCACTGACTTCGTATTCACACTCGGCGGCAAGCAAATGCTGCCAGCCTTTGAAGAAGCCGCACGCGGACTGAAGTTGGGCGAAACCAAAACCTTCGACCTGCCGTTCCCAGAGGACTACCACGGCAAGGAAGTTGCCGGTAAAACCGCACAGTTCGACATCACCATCAAGAAACTGGAAGCCCCTGAATTGCCAGAACTCACCGATGAGTTCGCCAAGGAATTGGGTGTTTCCGAAGGTACCGTGACTGCGCTGCGCGACGATGTTCGTGTGAACCTGACCCGCGAAGTCAAGAACCGCATTCTGGCCCGCAACAAGGAAGCCGTAATGAACGCCTTGGTCAAAGTGGCTGAATTCGATGTGCCAAAGTCCCTGGTTGATGCAGAAACCCAAGAGCTGGTTGCCCGCACTCGCGAAGACTTCAAAGGCCGTGGCATGCCCAATGCGGAAAGCATGGATCTGCCTGCAGATTTGTTCAAAGACCAGGCAGAGCGCCGCGTCCGTTTGGGTCTGATTGTCTCCGATCTGGTCAAGGCCCAAAACCTGCAGGCCAAGCCTGAGCAGATTCGCGCCTACATTGAAGAAGTTTCCCAGGGCTACGAAAACCCGATGGAAATCATGCAATACTATTTTGCAGACCGCAGCCGTATCGCTGAGGTTGAAGCCATTGTCTTGGAAGAGAACGTGGTAGATTGGGCACTGTCACAGGTTAAAGTGAATGTGACGAACTTATCCTTTGAAGAACTGATGGGGAATAAATAAAGATGAAGTTTGACCCGCGAGCAATGATGCAGTCTGGAATGGCTGGCCACGCAATGGAAACCCAAGGCAATTTGTATGTGCCCATGGTGATTGAACAAAGTGGCCGTGGTGAACGCGCGTATGACATCTATTCCCGATTGCTCAAAGAGCGGGTCATTTTTCTGGTCGGACCCATCAACGATGCAGTCGCAAACGTTGTCGTCGCTCAATTGCTGTTTCTTGAGTCTGAAAACCCCGATAAAGACATCGCCCTGTATATCAACAGTCCGGGTGGTTCCGTATCCGCCGGTTTGGCAATTTTCGACACCATGAAGTTCATCAAGCCTGATGTGTCCACACTGTGTACAGGTTTGGCTGCCAGCATGGGCGCCTTTCTTCTGTCTGCAGGCACGAAGGGGAAGCGTTTCTCCTTGCCGAATTCACGCATCATGATTCACCAGCCTTTGGGTGGTGTTCAAGGTCAGGCCTCTGACATCGAAATTCATGCCAAAGAAATTTTGTACCTCCGCGAGCGTTTGAATCAGATTTTGGCTGACAACACCGGCCAGACCATCGATAAAATCGCAAGAGACACCGACCGGGACAACTTCTTGTCTGCTCAGGAATCTGCAGATTACGGTTTGATCGACAAAGTGTTGGAAAAACGCGGAGAAATAAGCGCGTAACAGCCTACGCGCCCGTCTTTGGGCGCGCGTTATGCTACTTTTGGGCTGTGGGGCACGGGTGATCACCACCGCGTGCCTGAAATCGACTGCAGGAGTTCGCCATGTCAGAAAAAAAAGGTTCAAGCGAAAAGCTCTTGTACTGCTCTTTTTGCGGTAAGAGTCAGCATGAAGTGAAAAAGCTTATTGCGGGTCCATCGGTCTTTATTTGCGATGAATGCATAGAGCTCTGCAACGACATCATTCGCGACGAGTCGGCGGAAGCCGAAACCACCACCAGCGGCAATGAATTGCCCACACCCGGTGAAATTTGTCTAACCTTGGACCAATACGTCATTGGTCAGATTCGCGCCAAGAAAATTCTTTCTGTAGCGGTTTATAACCACTACAAGCGCTTGCGCCATCAAGCCAAAAAAGACGAGGTCGAGCTGACCAAAAGCAATATTTTGCTTGTGGGCCCTACGGGTTCCGGTAAAACCTTGTTGGCCCAGACACTGGCCCGTTTGCTCAATGTGCCTTTCGTCATGGCAGACGCCACCACCTTGACCGAAGCCGGTTACGTGGGTGAAGACGTCGAGAACATCATTCAAAAATTGCTGCAAAACTGCAATTATGAAGTTGAAAAAGCACAGCGCGGCATTGTCTACATTGACGAAATCGACAAAATTTCCCGCAAGTCAGACAATCCCTCCATCACCCGCGATGTTTCTGGTGAGGGCGTTCAGCAGGCGCTGCTCAAACTCATTGAAGGTACTGTGGCTTCCATTCCGCCACAGGGTGGCCGCAAGCATCCCAATCAAGATTTTGTTCAGGTAGACACCACCAACATCCTGTTCATTTGTGGCGGGGCATTTGAGGGCTTGGACAAGGTCATCCGCAACCGTTCTGAAAAATCTGGAATTGGTTTTTCAGCACAAGTGCGCTCAAAAGACGAAGGCAATGTAGGCCAGTTGCTGGCTGACGTAGAACCGGAAGACCTGATCAAGTTCGGTATCATTCCCGAGCTGGTGGGGCGCTTGCCCGTGGTTGCCACTTTGGAAGAACTTGACGACAGCGCACTGATAAAAATCCTGGTTGAGCCTAAAAATGCTCTTGTGAAGCAGTTCCAAAGGCTGCTGAGCATGGACGGTGCAGAGCTTGAATTCCGTCAGGAGGCTTTGAAAGCGATTGCTGCCAAAGCCATCAAGCGCAAAACCGGCGCAAGGGGTCTTCGTTCCATTGTTGAGCAGGCCTTGTTGGAGGTGATGTTTGACCTACCTAGCAAAGGGAGCGTTAAAAAAGTGGTGGTGGATGAAAATACCATTCTGGGCGATGGCCAACCACTGCTCATCTACGAAGATCAACCAAAAGTAGCAGGTGCGAAAGACGCCTAAACAAATAGTTGTCTTTACGGACTTGAAATTCCGAGGTGCGCCCCCACCTCGGAACTGTAAGCTTAAAGAGGTGAATGAATGTCCGTAACCAATATGCTGCCAGAGCAAAAAACTGAGTTGCCCCTGTTGCCTTTGCGCGATGTGGTGGTCTTCCCTCACATGGTCATTCCTTTATTCGTTGGCCGCCCAAAATCCATCAAGGCGCTTGAAGTCGCGATGGAAAACGACAAAAGCATTCTGCTCGTCGCTCAAAAATCCGCCACGAAAGACGAACCAAAATCATCCGATATGTATGAAATCGGTTGCGTCGCCAATGTCTTGCAGATGTTGAAGCTGCCAGACGGCACGGTGAAGGTGCTTGTCGAAGGCGTACAACGCGCCCGCATCCAGTCAATTTCCGATGTCGAAAGCCATTTTGTGGGTCATGCGACGCCCATCATGGTCGATCCGACTCAAACAGCGGAAACCGAGGCTATGCGCCGCGCGCTGCTGGCTCAGTTCGATCAGTATGTGAAGTTGAACAAAAAAATCGCTCCTGAAATTCTTGCCTCTTTGACTTCGATAGAAGAAGTAGGGCGCCTTTCAGACATGATCGCTGCCCATCTGCCCCTGAAACTGGAGCAAAAGCAGGCTATTCTTGAAATGTCAGGTATCAATCAGCGCCTTGAGCATTTGCTCACACTGTTGGAAACTGAAATCGACATTCTTCAGGTTGAAAAGCGCATTCGTGGTCGCGTCAAGCGCCAGATGGAGAAAAGCCAGCGCGAGTACTACCTTAACGAGCAAGTCAAAGCCATCCAAAAAGAATTGGGTGAAGGCGAAGACGGTGCCGACATGGAAGAGCTCGAGCGAAAAATCAAAGACGCTCACATGAGCAAGGAAGCCGAGAAAAAGGCTGAGTCCGAGTTGAAGAAACTCAAGCTCATGTCGCCAATGTCGGCCGAGGCCACAGTGGTCAGAAATTACATTGATACCTTGGTTGGCTTGCCATGGCGCAAGAAAACCAAAATCTCCAAAGACTTGGCGAAGGCCGAGACTGTGCTGGACGAAGACCACTACGGTTTGGAAAAGGTCAAGGAGCGCATTGTTGAGTACCTCGCGGTACAACAGCGCGTAGATAAATTGAAGGCGCCTATCTTGTGTCTGGTCGGGCCACCCGGGGTCGGAAAAACCTCCTTGGGGCAGTCTGTTGCCAAGGCAACAAACCGCAAGTTCGTTCGCATGGCCTTGGGTGGCGTGCGTGATGAATCCGAAATCCGTGGTCACCGTCGCACCTACATTGGCTCCATGCCAGGCAAAGTATTGCAATCGCTCAGCAAAATTGCGGTTCGCAATCCTTTGTTCCTCTTGGACGAAATCGACAAAATGGGCATGGATTTCCGGGGCGACCCAGCATCTGCATTGTTGGAGGTCTTGGATCCTGAGCAAAACTCTACTTTTGTAGACCACTATGTTGAAGTGGAATATGACTTGTCCGATGTGATGTTTGTGGCAACAGCCAACACATTGAATATTCCGCCAGCGCTGCTCGACCGCATGGAAGTCATTCGTTTGGCGGGTTATACCGAAGACGAAAAAGTAAACATCACCCTGAAGTATCTGTTGCCCAAGCAAATGAAAAGCAACGGTGTCAAAGCCGAGGAATTGAGCCTTTCTGAGGCGGCCATCCGCGAAATCATCCGCTATTACACCCGTGAAGCGGGTGTTCGGGGCTTGGAGCGCGAGGTCAGCAAAATTTGCCGTAAAGTGGTGCGCCAGATGTTGTTGAAGGAAGCCGGCAAAAAAGTGGCCGTCACACCTAAAAATCTGGACAAATTCCTTGGAGTGCGTCGTTATTCCTTCGGTATGGCTGAAAAGCAAAATCAGGTGGGTCAGGTGACAGGTTTGGCATGGACAGAAGTGGGCGGCGATTTGCTAACCATTGAAGCGGTAACCATGCCAGGTAAAGGCGTCATCACCCGCACCGGTAGTTTGGGCGATGTGATGAAAGAGTCTGTAGAGGCTGCCCGTACAGTGGTCAGGGCCCGTGCGCAACGTTTGGGAATACCGGACGATGCCTTTGAAAAGCGGGATGTCCACGTACACGTTCCTGAGGGCGCAACCCCCAAGGACGGACCTTCTGCAGGTATCGCCATGACAACCGCTCTGGTGTCCACGCTCACAGGCATACCCGTGCGTGCGGACGTTGCAATGACCGGCGAAATCACCTTGCGTGGTGAAGTGCTGGCCATTGGTGGTTTGAAGGAAAAACTGCTGGCAGCGCACCGCGGTGGCATAAAAACCGTTCTCATTCCGGAAGAAAACGTCAAAGACTTGGCGGAAATTCCAGATAACGTGAAAAATCATCTGGAAATCATTCCGGTGAAGTGGATCGATCAGGTTTTGAAGGCCGCATTGGAAAGAGAGCCCGTTGCACTGCCAGAAACAGCCCCTGTGGTTGCCGCTGTCGGTGGAGCAGATGCAACTGTCCAGGCAGGTGGTACACCCGTAAAGCATTGATTTGTCAGGCAGGTCGCATCCGGCTTATTCATTTGGCAGGTGCGATTTGCAAGGGCTAAACAAATGTGTGTATAATTCTGTTCTTCGCTGCTGAACAACTGCTTGGAAACAAGTAAAAGCAGCGAAAAGCCAGAGAGAAAATGTGATTTAAAAATCCTTTTTTCTTGTAGCTAAGAACGAAAGTTTCGGGTGCTTAGCTCAGTTGGTAGAGCGGCGCCCTTACAAGGCGTAGGTCGGGAGTTCGAGCCTCTCAGCACCCACCAAGTTGTT
>JBEIKS010000088.1:0-9187 GCA_040379625.1 Burkholderiaceae bacterium | reverse complement strand
TCAGTGGCGGTGGCGTAACCTTCAATGGCGGCTTCCGCCATGCGCTCCGCCTTTACCGTGATGCCGGAAACCATGTCGGCAAAAATGGTCAATGTGTCGGACAAGGTATCAACGGTATCGAAAAGGGGTTCTTTGTCTTCCTGATTGTCCTTGTTATAGGCCAGGGGTTGGCCCTTCATCAAGGTCATCAAGCCCATCAGGTGCCCGAATACCCGGCCGGACTTGCCCCGGGCCAATTCGGGTACGTCGGGGTTTTTCTTTTGCGGCATGATGGAGGAACCGGTGCAAAAGCGATCCGCCAGGTCAATAAAGCCAAAGCGCGGGCTCATCCAGATGATCAACTCCTCTGAAAGTCGGGAGATGTGGATCATCACCAGTGAGGCGGCCCCACAAAACTCAATGGCGAAATCCCGGTCTGAGACAGCATCCAGCGAATTGCGACAAACACTGTCAAACCCCAGCAAGCGGGCCACCTGCTCGCGGTCAATTGGAAACGTGGTGCCAGCCAGGGCTGCAGCACCCAAGGGCAAACGGTTGATGCGCTTGCGCAAGTCCACCATGCGTTCACGGTCACGCTCAAACATCTCGACATAGGCCATCATGTGATGCCCGAACGTCACCGGTTGAGCCACCTGCAAATGGGTAAAACCGGGCATGATGGTCTGCGCATGTTGCTCTGCCATCAGCACCAGCGAAGTTTGCAGCGCAGCAAGCAAGCCAGCAATGTGGTCAACTCGGTCGCGCAGGTACAGACGAATGTCTGTGGCAACTTGATCATTGCGTGAACGGCCAGTATGCAAGCGCTTGCCCGCATCACCCACCAATTCGGTAAGCCGGCGTTCAATGTTCAAATGCACATCTTCCAGGTCCAACTGCCAGTCAAACTGCCCGGCGTCTATTTCACTTTTTATTTGCGCCATGCCCCGTTCAATGTCCGCCAGGTCTTGGTTGCTGATCAGCCCGCAAGTATTGAGCATGGTGGCGTGGGCCACAGAACCTTGAATATCAAACAAGGCCAGCCTCTTGTCAAAGTCCACGGATGCGGTATAGCGCTTCACCAAATCTGACATGGGTTCGTTGAATCGGGCAGACCAGGCTTCTTGCTTGCGGGAAAGTTGGGGCAACATGTGCGGATGTCCAAAAAAGGGAAATACGGTTGTTAGCCCTCCATTATACGTTTCTTGGCGTGCTAGACTCTCGGGCTAATTCCGTTTTTTTTCGAATGTCCAAACCCATGAAACTGACCATCGCTTCTCGCGAGAGTCGCCTGGCCCTGTGGCAGGCCGAGCACGTAAAAAACCTCATCGAGCAATTTGAGGGCAAGCCCAGCGTCAAAATTTTTGGCATGACCACCCGGGGAGACCAAATCCTCGACCGTGCACTGTCAAAGGTGGGCGGCAAGGGGTTGTTTATCAAAGAGCTTGAGGTTGCACTGCTTGAAGGCCACGCAGACTTGGCCGTTCACTCAGCCAAAGATGTGCCCATGGACCTTGAGCCAGAGTTTGAGTTGTTGGGTTTCATGAAGCGTGAAGACCCCAGAGACGCATTTATTTCTTCTCACTATGCCAGCCTGTCTGAACTACCAGAAGGTGCGGTTGTGGGTACCTCCAGCCTACGCAGGCAAGCACAACTGCTTGCACAATTTCCCCATTTGAAAATTGAAGCACTGCGGGGCAACCTTGACACCCGTTTCGGCAAACTAGACCGTGGCGAGTACGCAGCCATCATTCTTGCCGCTGCAGGCGTAAAACGCTTGGGCTTGGCACACCGAATCCGCGATCTACTGCCTCAAAGTCAGTTTTTGCCTGCAGCCGGGCAGGGTGCGCTTGCGTTGGAAATTCCGGCGAACCGTGCCGATCTTCAGCAATTGCTGGCGCCATTGCTGTGCCCACAAACCACCGCAGCCGTTCGTGCAGAGCGACAGGTCTCGCGTTTGCTGGGTGGCAGTTGTCAGGTTCCATTGGCGGCCTACGCAGAAATCACCCCATCAGGTTCCTTGCACTTGCGCGCCCGTGTTGCCAACCCGCAAGGCACAGAAATGATTTCCGCCGAGGCCAGCGGTTCATCTGAAAACCCGGAACACCTGGGACAACAAGTGGGCGAGGAATTGTTGGCCAAAGGTGGCAAGCGCATTCTTGCGCTGTGCCAGTCTGCCGGCTGAACTGACACAAAGCCATCCGGGCCCATGACCCCCCTCACGCTGATTTCCACACGCCCGACCATCGTGCGTGCAGACCAAAGCATTCAGCAGGAATCCGTGCTGGAGCCTCTGTTTTGCGAACAACACGGCATCATGGAAATTCAGATGCCTGCTTTTGAATTGTCCACGAATACCCATGCGCTACAAACCATACAACAATGGTTGCTCGCTGCAAAAAGTGCACCGCAAGGCAGTTGCATGGTGGTGTTTGTCAGCCCCGGTGCCTTGGAATTGCTGCGGTCAAGCTTCCCGGACCCATGGCCTGACGGGCTACAGGTGGGCCTAATGGGGGACGGCAGCGCTAGCAAGGCCGTCAAGTTGGGTATTCCACAAGGTCTTTTAACCTATCCCAGCCAGAGCAGGGGTGAAAGTCAAGATTCCGCAGCACTGCTGGATTGCATTAAAAGAAACCATACAAACGGTGTCATCAAACGGCTTTTGCTGCTGAAGGGGCCGCGCGGTCGAGACGATTTCTCTCAACAGGTACAAGCCTTGGGTATTGATTTGCAAACCTGCCATGCTTACCATCGAAAAGCCTTCCAATACCGCACCCAGGACATCAAAAATCGCATCGGAACAACTTCAGTGCTTTCAAACCTGTGCTTTTACCTGACCAGCAGCGAATCGGTTGATGTCTTCAGAAGTGTTGTGGCGGAAATAAACTCTGCAGAGCCGGACACCCAATGTCTAACGCTGGTAACCCACCCTCGTATCGCGGAGGCTGCAATTGCCGCCCAACACAGGCAAGTTGTCCTGATTGAGCCGGGTCAAAAAGCCCTGGAAGAACGACTTTTACAACAGATTCAAACTTAATGTGACCGAATACACATTTCCTTGACTCCAAACGTATTAAGCGCGTCATTTGAGAGATAAAATCCTGCGCATGCAAGCCGATCATCAGAACACAAGCTCCCGTAAACGTCACCCGGAAATGGTTTTGGCCATTATCAGTCTGGTCGGACTTGTCTGGCTGGCCATCAGCGTTCGCAACTGGATGGGGCAAACACGAGAAGACCTCGGAACCCGCATTGTTGCCCTGGAATCCAGGGTCAAAGGCGAAAGCGAACAGTTCAATCAGGCAGTGGCAAAGGTAGAAGATGCCAATGCCCGGTTGCTGATACTCGAACAAAAACTCAAAGAATCTTCTGCACAGCAAGAATCGCTGGAGCGCCTCTATAAAAATATGCAACGCAACCGCGATGAGACCGCCATCGTTGAAGTTGAACAACTGCTGAACCTTGCATCGCAGCAACTTCGTTTGCTGGGTAACGTGGAATCGGCCATCCTTGCCTTGCAGCAAGCAGAATCCAGGTTGGGAACCCAAGACAGGCCTAGCTTCGTCAATGTCAAGCGAGCCATCAACCGCGACCTTTCACGTCTGCGCAGCCTGCCAAAGCTTGACTTGGCGAGCCTTGCACAACAACTCGATGAAATTCTGAGAAATATCGACAAGTTTCAGCTGCTCTCAGACATCCGGAGCGCAGAACCAGAGGAGGTTCAAGTTGCTGCCGTGACCTTGGCTGAACCCGTCTCCAAGGAATTCAATGCCATCGACTGGATTGTCGATGCGCTCCACACCGTTATAAAAGGCGCTTGGTCAGACGTAACGCAGCTGGTTCGAATACGTGAGGTTGGTAATCCGGATGCAATGATGATGTCGCCGTCGCAAGCCTATTTTGTGAGGGAAAACTTTCGTCTCCGCCTCCTTAATGCACGTCTGGCATTGCTCTCCAGGCAGCAAAAGCTGCTGCGGGAAGACCTCAATGCAGCCGACCTTTGGTTGAAACGTTATTTCGATCTTCAAGATCCCAGGGTTGCCGAAGCGAAAAAAGTTCTGGAGGGCATTCGTCAGGTTGAGGTTGCCTTTGAGTTGCCCACGCTTCAAGACTCCCTGAGCACGCTCAAGTTAAACAGAACAGACTCGGAACGATGAACACATGCGTCGCCTGATAACCCTGATTTTGTTGGCTTTTTTTGCAGTGGCGCTCAGCCTCACCGCCAAGGTGAACCCGGGTCAGGTTGCTGTTTTTTTTAGCCCCTACCGTATCGATCTCTCGTTGAATCTGGTGATTGCTGGGCTTTTCGTCGGGTTTTTACTGTTTTACGGCATTGTTCGTGCGGTTTACGTGGCAATCGGGTTGCCGGAACGGGTTCGCGAATTCAAGCTGACGCGCCGTCGCGAAGGTGCCCACAATGCCCTCAGAGCCTCGGTAATGGCGCTGACAGAAGGGCGGCTAACGCGTGTTGAGCATCTGGCCACGGAAGCGCAAGTGTTCCCGGCTGATGGACTACCGGCCGCATTGTTGGCGGCAATGGCGGCACACCGCCTTAAACAGTATGAGCGTCGAGACAAATGGCTGCAGGAGCTTTCAAAGGAAGAGGGTGAGGTTGGTCTGGCCGCCAGTCTTCTGGCGGCAGAGTTTCTGGAGGAGCAGGGAAGGTTCGAGGATGCGGAGGTTGCCATCAAGAAAGTTCTCGCCGGTAACCGCAGAAACCTTCGGGCCCAACAAGTGGCATTGAAAGTATTCAAGGCATCGGGCAATTGGGAAGGCGTATTGAAAGTCTCCCGCCTCCTGACCAACCGCGGTACCGGCACGCAAGTCGATCTGGACCAAATTATTGCCGAGGCCTATCGCAATCTGATCGCCAGAAGATCACAAGTCATCCAGCAACTTTGGCAACTCTGGAGAAATGCAACGCCCCGCGAACTCAGTTTGTTGGAGGTGACCAAGGCATTCGTTTACGGTTTCAGTCGTATCGGAGCACCCAGTCACGCCCGCGCATTAATTGAAAACTATTTAAAAAATCAATGGAATGGCGAGCTTGTTCAACTGTTTGCCGAAATCTTTTATTCTCAACCCCTGTCCACCATCAAAACGGTTGAGGAATGGAAAATTCAATATCCCGACGACCCGCACGTGCTTCGCGCCCTGGGTCTTCTGCATGGCGCAATTGAAAACTGGAGTGAAAGTGCGGCAAGCTATGAACGATTGTTTGCAATCCAACCATCGCCAGAGATCGCAGCACAGCTCGCACGCGTGTACAGTCGCAGCCAAGATGCTGAACGTGAAGCGCATTATCGGACCGCCTGTGTGGCCCTGTTACTGAAAGTATAATGGTGCGAACCTAGATTTTTCTGATTGTGAAGACCAAAGGAGTGTTGCATGAGTTTTGATAAAATCCCCGCAGGAAAGAACATCCCCCACGATTTCAACGTCATCATTGAAATCCCGATGAATGCCGATCCAATCAAGTACGAAGTGGACAAAGATTCCGGCGCCATCTTCGTAGACCGCTTCATGATGACCGCCATGCACTACCCCTGCAACTACGGTTACATTCCAAAAACGCTGGCCGCGGATGGCGACCCTGTCGATGTGCTTGTCATTACCCCATTCCCCTTGCATCCGGGGGTTGTTGTGCGTTGTCGCGCTATTGGCGTGTTGCAAATGTCTGACGAAGCCGGTGGCGATGCTAAATTGCTGGCAGTTCCCGTAGACAAAATATTGCCGACCTACAGGCACTGGCAAAAACCCGAAGACATGCAGCCAGAGCGGCTCATGCAAATCCAGCACTTTTTTGAACACTACAAAGACCTTGAAAAAGGCAAGTGGGTAAAAGTGGAAGGTTGGGGCGGTCCTGAAGCAGCGCATGCCGAAATTCTGTCAGGCATCGAAAGCTACAACAAGGAACAGGGCGAATAATTATTTTTTAGCTCGGAGTTCCTGATGCAAACCCCGCCTTTTGCGCGGGGTTTTGTTTTTATCGCTCGACCAAACTAGCCCTACTTGAACGGATTGTGCTCTTTCAATTCATCCATGTAGGCTGAAATCCCACCGCCTTCGCGCTCCAGAAAACGGTCTACTGCCTCTGCAAATCCTTCGTGGGCCAGCCAGTGCATCGACTGTGCCTGCACCGGCTCGAACCCGCGACTCCACTTGTGTTCGCCCTGTGCGCCGCCTTCGAACCTGGAAATCCCTTTTTCAATGGCCCAAGTTAAAGGTGCGTAATAGGCCGCTTCAAAATGCAGGCAGGGCACATGCTCCAACGCCCCCCAGTAGCGTCCGTAAAGCGTAGTACTTGAATGCAGGCAGAAGCTGGCTGCGATTGGCTTGTCGGCCCTCTTTGCAATGAACAAAACCACCTGCTCAGGCATGCTTTGCCTTAAGCGCACAAAAAAATCGGGAGTCAGATAAGGTGTTGAGTGATGCTGCCGATAGGTGGTGACGTAGCACTCATAAAAGAAGTTCCAGTCACTGTCTTTTGCCTCGGTACCCTCCAACACCTGTATGTGAACGCCGGCTTCTTCAACCTTGCGACGTTCAGCCCGGATGTTCTTTCGTTTCTTCTGGTTTAACTGCTCCAGAAAGTGCTCAAAATCCTGATACTGATCTGCAGTGCCCGGCACGCGGTTTTGCCAGTGAAACTGAACCCCTGTGCGTTTCATGCAAGCACTGTCCGCGAGGGCGGGAAGGTCGGAGTCCTCAAGAAACAAACCATGCCAGGAGCTGGTGCGCAGCCCAAGCGTCTCTTCTGAAACACTGCTTTGCTGGGCCAGCTCAAACAAGGCACGCCCTAAAAATGCGAGTGTGTTTTCATCCTGAGCCAACAAGCGCCGACCGAAAACAGGCGTAAATGGAATGGCTGTCAGCAATTTCGGATAATAAACCAACTGGTGGCGCCGATAAGCGTCCGCCCAAGCCCAGTCGAATACATACTCGCCATAGGAATGGGATTTAAGATAGACGGGAGCCGCGGCAACCAGACAATCTGCATCGTTTAAAATACCGAGATGGCAAGCCGCCCAACCTGTGGCAGGGCAGGCACTGTCAGAGGCCTCCATGGCCAACAAGTAGGCATGGCGCAAAGCGGGGTGAAGCACGCCGGCATGGCTGCTCAGAACCAAAGCATCCCATTGGGCCTGCGGTATGTCGGAAAAACGAGAATACAAGCGCGTGCGATAATTCATGCGTGAATTTTAAGAGGTACAGAACTGTGAGTTTAGCGCGTGTACGAGTGGCCATAGCCCAACTCAACCTGACCGTAGGCGATTTACGTGGAAATTGTCGGCATTTGCTGGCTGCGGCCCAGCAAGCAGTCGCAGCGGGTGCAAAAATAATGCTCACCCCTGAGCTTTCCCTCACTGGCTACCCGCCGGAAGATTTGCTCCTGCGCCCGTCATTTTTTAAGCTCTGCGAAACTGTCATGCAGCAATTCGCGGCCGACACTGCAGACCTTGACCTGCACATTGTTATCGGACACCCCGTCAGGCACGAAGGGCTGCGTTTCAACGCGGCCTCCGTCATTTACCGGGGGCAGGTGCTGGGTACGTATCACAAACACGATCTGCCCAACTACGATGTATTTGACGAACAGCGTTACTTCACCCCGGACAACCGCCCGTTTGTATTTGAAGTGGATTCCATTCGGTTTGGCATCAATATTTGCGAGGACACCTGGTACCCTTACGCGCCGGAAGCCGCCGCAGCCGCGGGCGCACAAGTGTTGCTGGTACCCAATGCCTCTCCGTTTCACATGAACAAGCAATCGGTCCGGCTGGATGTCGTACGCCAGCGCGTCAAGGAAACAGGACTCAACATTGTTTATGCAAATCAGGTGGGCGGACAAGACGAACTGGTCTTTGATGGCGGTTCGTTCGCGGTCAATGATCTGGGGCAAGTCACACACCAATTACCAGTATTCGTTGAGTCCATCTCCACGCTTGATGTCGCCAAAGAAACCGATGGCCAGATTCACATTCTCAAAACCGAGTTGCCTGATGCGCTGTCTCCTGTTGCGCAGGTCTATCAAGCGTTGGTGCTTGGCGTCAGAGACTATGTAAACAAAAATGGCTTTCCGAGCGCCATTATTGGTTTGTCCGGCGGGGTGGACTCGGCGCTGACATTGGCAATCGCCGTGGATGCCTTGGGCAAGGACCGGGTGCGGGCCGTGATGATGCCATCGCCCTACACGGCAGATATTTCCTGGCTAGACTCCCGTGAAATGGTGGATTTATTGGGAGTGCGCTACGACGAACTACCAATCGTCGCCTGCATGAAGTCTTTTGAGGACACCTTGTCCCACCTGTTCAAAGGTTTGAAGGAAGACGCAACCGAGGAGAATCTGCAAGCGCGAATCCGCGGCACATTGCTGATGGCCTTGTCCAACAAAACCGGCGCAATCGTGCTCACCACAGGCAATAAGAGCGAAATGGCCACCGGGTATTGCACCCTGTATGGGGATATGGCAGGTGGTTTTGCGGTCATCAAAGACATTTTCAAAACACTGGTTTACGAGTTGTGCCATCATAGGAACAGCCTTGGACATGTCATTCCCGAACGGATTCTGACCCGTGCACCGTCTGCTGAACTGCGACCCAATCAGCTAGACCAAGACAGTTTGCCTCCGTATGCTGCACTCGATGAAATTCTGTCGCGCTACATGGAAAATGACGAATCGGTGGAAGACATCATCGCCGCAGGTTTTGAACCCAAAGATGTCAAGCAGGCTGTTCGCTTACTGCGCATTAATGAATACAAGCGTCGTCAGGCGCCGATTGGCATTCGAGTTACGCACCGAGCCTTTGGACGAGACTGGCGCTACCCAATAACATCACGATTCAACGACCTTGAGGATATTTCAAAATGAAACTAGTCACAGCAATTGTCAAGCCATTCAAACTCGACGAAGTCCGGGAGGCTTTGGCAGAGGTGGGCGTCACCGGATTGACAGTCACGGAAGTCAAAGGCTTTGGTAGACAAAGAGGGCACACGGAACTTTACCGCGGTGCGGAATACGTTGTTGATTTTTTGCCAAAAGTGAAAATCGAGGTGGTGGTCGCAGATGACAGGGTTGAACCAGCCGTCGATGCAATTGTGGGGGCGGCGAGAACTGGAAAAATCGGCGACGGTAAAATTTTTGTCACTGATGTGAATCAGGTCATTCGCATCAGAACAGGCGAAGAGGGCGACGCAGCGATATAAAGGC
>JBEIKS010000087.1:0-9279 GCA_040379625.1 Burkholderiaceae bacterium | reverse complement strand
CGGGTATTGCCGATATTCTCGCTGCGCCACATGTTGGGCATGCCAGACATTGAAGCCGACGAATCAACGCGGGCATTGGTCATACGCGTGGGCACGCCACTGGGTTTTCTGGTGGACAAAGTGCACTCCGTCATGACGTTTGACCCCAGCCAGATCGAACCGGCTTCACGTGTTGAAGGCAGCATCAACAGCGAATGGCTTGCAGGCATGATCCGCAAGGATGATGACGTCATTTTGCTCATCGACGTGGAAAAACTGCTCGAGCAGGCAGGCCAAGCCTGGCAGGCAGACCGTCGCAAAGAAGCGGCAGAAAGCTTTGAAAAGCAAGAAACCATCGCACAGGACGAAAGCGACAGCAACCAAGACGAATGGCATTTGGTGAGCTTCGAAGTGGCGCATCAGGAATATGCAACGCCCATAGAAAGCGTTCAGGAAATTGTGCAGGCACCGTCGCATTTCACGGAACTGCCCAACTCCCCGCCGCACATTCTGGGCTTGATGGTGTTGCGTCAGCGTCTTCTGCCATTGGTGAGTCTGCGTTGCATGTTTGGTTTGCCGCAGGCCCAGATGGAAGAACATCACCGCGTTGTTGTGCTGCAGTTGGGGCAAAACTTTTCGGTGGGTGTGGTGATGGACCGCGTGCATGAAGTGTTGCGCGTACCCCGTTCCACCGTGGAAGACATTCCAAAGATACTGGCCAACACAGGCAGTGCGAAACAACTCAGCGCCATGTGCCGTCTGGACCAAGGCAAGCGAATTGTCTCAGTGCTCAACATTGATTCAATGTTTGATCTGGAAAGCCTTCGCGGAGCCATGGAAGCAGCAGGTACGCAAGAAATCGGAGAGCAGCAAATGTCAGGAAGTTTTGGTAGTTCAGAAGACGAAGGTAGCGACGACGAGTTGCAGACCGTTGTATTCCGCTTGGGTGATGAAGAGTTTGGAGTTCCAATCAATGCGGTGCAGGAAATTGTCCGCGTTCCAGACCAACTCACCCATGTGCCACAGTCTCCCAGTTTCGTGGAAGGGGTCATCAACCTTCGCGGCACTGTGTTGCCTGTGATCGACCAGCGCCGTCGCATGGCCATCAGCAGCGACCAGGAAGTCGACAAAGACAGACAACGCATTATGGTCTACCTCGTCAATGGCGTGCGTACCGGCTTCATCGTCGATGCCGTCAGCGAAGTTTTGAAAATTCCACGTGGCTGCATCACTGAGTCTCCTGCAACCAATGAAGAGTCTTCAAGACTCATTCCCGAAGTTGCCAACATCACCGCAACCAAACGCATGGTGTTGTTGATTGATCCTCAAGCCTTGTTAAGTGGTCGTGAAGCTCAAGAGCTCGGCGGGGAGGAAACGCAAGCCTCACTTGAAGACGCTCATGAGCATCATGAAGAACACGATGCCCCTGCGCAGAGCAGCCAAAAAACCGGCCTCAAGCGTAAGAAGTCATCGTCGTCAGTCGCTGAAACCAATGCAGCCTTGGCCGCAGCGGAACACGATTGATCAAGACTTCGCTTTATTAAAATCAACGGGGGGCGAAAGCTCCCCGGTCAAGTCTTTCATGTAATCGTAGTGGTAGGAACAGGGAAAATGATTAGGCTCTTAGTTGTTGACGACTCAGCTTTGATGCGCAAGCATCTAAATCAGCTGTTCACAGCGGAAGGCGATTTTGAAATCGCTAGCGCTAGGAACGGTGCTGAAGCATTGACCGAACTTAAACGTTTCCAGCCTGACGTGGTGACCTTGGATGTCAACATGCCAGAGCTTGATGGCATCAGTGCATTGTCTTTAATCATGGCAGAACGCCCAACGCCGGTGGTGATGTTTTCATCCATCACCGAAAAGGGAGCCACCGCCACATTGGAAGCATTGGCCTTGGGCGCAGTGGATTTCATCCCAAAACCGGGCGGTACCATTTCCTTGAACATTGATCTCGTACAACGTGAATTGGTGAGCAAAGTACGCACCGCTGCGGCAGCGAAAGTGAAAGGGTATTCACGTCGTACCGCATCAACGACAATATCTGAGAGAACCCCCACAGAGCCGGCAGGTTCATTGCGTCGTAACACAAGCCCGCCCGTGCCTGTCTCACCCGGGGGTCTGCTCAAACAGTCGCATGAAACTGAGCGCGTAAGGACTGAAGGCTCATCAGTTAGAGAGCGTTTGGTAAAAAGCCCAGGCTTGGTTCTTCCCGGACATTTACCACCGGTTATCAATACGCCAGTCACGAAAATTAGACCCTTTGGTGTGGTGATGATTGGTGTTTCCACGGGCGGCCCGAAGGCCTTGGAAGAAATCTTGCCGTTGTTGGACAAGAATTTTTACTGGCCCGTGCTGGTGGCTCAGCACATGCCACCACAATTCACAGAAGCCTTTGCAAAACGGTTGGACACCCTCTGCCCGCTTCGCGTGGTGGAAGTCAATGCACCCATGGAAGTCGTACCGGGGAAAATTTATCTGGGACGCGGAGGCACAGACATGGTGTTGGCTGAGCGTTTGGACAAACTCATGGTCATGCCAAAACCCGAGTCATCCGAATATCTGTGGCACCCCAGCGTCGAAGCCATGGTGAAAAGCGCCATTAAAGTCATGGCACCTTCGCAAACTGTGTCTGTCATGCTTACGGGCATGGGCTATGACGGTGCCACAGCCATGACAGAACTAAAACGCTTAGGTGGAAAAACCATTGCCGAATCGCAAGAGACCGCAACGGTTTTTGGAATGCCGGCTGAATTAATCAAACAAAATGGGGCCAGCATCGTATTGCCTTGCCCATCTATTGCACAACAATTGAATTACTGGATACAAAAAGGAGCGTAACCATGGGATTATCCAAAGCAGGACAAAGACCCCAAGAGACCGAAGTGGTGCTTGAAGAAACGGCATCTGACTTGGGTACGCTCATCAGGGGCCTGCGTGAGGCCGATCCCGAGACGCGAAGAGTCAGCGCAAAAGCCCTGTCTGATTTCCCGCAGGCAGTGCATGCCTTGGCAGGTTCACTGGAACTTGAGCGAACAAAAAGTGTTCGTGAAGTGATGCTCACCTCACTGGCTTTGATCGGTACGCCGGAAGCCGTTGCAGTACTTCTGCCCTGCCTGCGTTCCGATGATGCCCACCTGCGCAATGAAGCCATCGAAGTGTTGAAGCAGTTGCCAACAACCTTGGCTCCGATGATGGAGTCCCTGCTCAAAGACCAGGACCCCGATGTCAGAATTTTTGCAGTAAACGTTTTGGAATCGCTGCGACACCCCAGAGTTGTGGAATGGTTGTTAGACGTTATTGAAAACGACTCGCACGTCAATGTTTGTGCGACGGCGCTGGATCTTCTCTCCGAAGTGGGTGACGAGAGTTGCATTTCCAGTTTACTAAGGGCTCAGGAACGATTCACCAATGAACCCTATCTACAATTCGCAGTGCGCACGGCGCTGGACAGAATTGAGCAGTCGAAAGAGAGCACATAATGGCCGTTGCCGAAAACAAAACAATTACCGAAGATGATTTCCAGAAGTTTCGAGAGTTTTTTTATCGAAAGACGGGAATCCACTTCGACGACAGCAAGCGCTACTTCGTAGACAAACGACTTGTTGAGAGGATGCAGGCCACGAAATCTGACAGTTTCAGATCTTACTTCGTGATGCTGCGTTTCCAGACCACGGGGGAAGAGCTTCAGGCACTGATCAACGTTATGACAGTGAACGAAACCTATTTCTTCCGCGAAGAATATCACTTCTCTTGCATGGTGAATTCCATGCTGCCGGAAATCGTTTCCACCAAGAAACCTGGCGATACGGTGCGTATCTGGTCCATTCCAAGTTCATCTGGTGAAGAGCCCTACTCTATTGCCATTTACTTGCAAGAGTACTGGGCTGATCTGGAACGGTTTAACGTCGAACTAATGGCTTCAGACATCGACACCACCATTCTTGACACCGCCAAAGCCGGTATTTTCAGTGAACGTTCCGTGGCCAACATTCCTGCGAATGTCACCAGCAAATACTTTCGCAAAGACAAGAACGGCATGTTCCACCTTGACGACGACACCAAGAGTTGCGTGGAGTTCAGTCGGGTAAACCTGGCGGAAAGTGCAGACACACGAAAGTTCAGAAAGTGTGATCTGATTTTCTGTAGAAACCTTCTTATTTATTTTGATGATGTATCGCGACGCATTGCAGCAGAGGCTTTTTTCGAAGCGCTGAATCCCGGTGGTTTTATATGCCTGGGACACTCTGAATCAATGAGCCGTATCAGCGGCTTGTTCAAGGTTCGGAAGTATCCCGATGCCATCGTTTACCAAAAACCCTGATTTGCGCAAAGAGGACAACATGAAACGCGTTCTAATAATTGATGATGCAGCCACTGTGCGCATGTACCACCGCGGTATTTTAAAGCAGGCTGGATATGAAACCGATGAGGCTGTCAATGGTGTGGAAGCCTTGGAGAAAGCTTTTGACGGACAGTTCGATCTTTATCTGGTCGATGTGAACATGCCAAAAATGGACGGTTATTCCTTCCTCAGAAAACTCAGGGAAGCAGTTGAAATAAGACAAGCTCCGGCGGTCATGATCAGCACGGAAGCGGAAGAACATGACGAAACAGAGGCGTATTTGTCTGGAGCGAACCTGTACATGATCAAGCCAGTTCGGCCTGAGCAACTGGTTCAGTGCGCCAGACTCTTATTAGGGGAGCGTGGCAGATGAATGCATTGCAGGCGCAGTTCATCGCAGAAAGTCGCGAGCTGCTGGAGGGCATCGGAGAGGCGATGCTCACCTTAGAAAAACAGCGACAGGACGAAGAAAGCTTGAACAACCTTTTCAGGTTGGTTCACACTCTTAAAGGCAATTGTGGTCTTTTTGAGGAACTGCGCCCTATTGGCAGTGTCTTGCATTCAGCCGAAGACACCCTTGATGCATTGCGTGACAGCGGTGGTGAAATCACCTCTGACAGCGCTGACATCCTGCTGGATGCGATGGATTTCGTGTCCAATGCACTGGACACGTGGGAAACCGGTGGCTACGATCCGGAAGCCATCACGCCGCGTGCCAAGCAACTTGCGGCCAACATCAAGGCCATTCGCGACAAAGACAGCGCCCCAGCGCCCACTGAAGCGCTGGAAGCATTCGTCAGCAATGCCGCCGGCGCAGCCGTCTCACACATCACCGCTTGGATAGAGCCGCACCTCTGCAACATCCCGGCCACCAGCAAAGACCTGGTTTGGGTGACTTACGAGCCGGAAAGCCAGTGCTTTTTTAAAGGCGAAGACCCGCTTCAATATATCCACAGCGTACCCAATCTTGAATATCTGGCTATCATCCCGATTGAAGAGTGGCCTGCAGCGCAAGATTTGGACCCGTACAACTGCAACTTGAAATTCACGCTGGCCAGCAGTGCTGATGAAGGTGCCGTGCTTCAGGTGTTTGACTACGTCAAAGACCAGATCAAACACGAAACCTTGTCAGGCTCGCTTTGCACCGGTGAGAGCGATGAGGAGTTCGGTGGTGCAACTGCTGCACCTTCACATAGCTACACGCCGGAAGGCATGCTGCCCATTACCGAAGCGTCACGTGCCCAAGCCTTGCGCATCTGGCAAGTACAAGCCAAAATCATGGCGCTCAACGCCACTGTGGATGCTTGGGTTGGACGGGCCCGTGCCGCTGTCATGGCCATTGAGCAACTCAGCGAATCATTGAACCGGTCTGCTTGGGGTGAAGCGGCACAAGCGGCACTTCAAGCCGCAGAGTCGGCCGGCAGCGCGGCCCCCTTGGTGGCGTGGCTGGAAAAAATTCCGGAAGAACTGGTGCATTCGGCAGAAGGCAACTCAGGTGCATCAGCCACCGAGTTCATCAGCCCCAATGTAGGTGCAGGAAAAATCAACCCGCAGGTCAATGCCGTTGCAGCATCAGGCACCACCGCTTCCCCGGCAAAAGCCGAGGGTGCAACTGCAACTCCAGCGTCGCCGACCGTAAAGGCAGAGGTCAAAGCCGACAACAAGGCCGAGCGACAAGAGAAGGTGGAAGGTGCCGACGCCGAACACAAACAGGTGTCTATCCTAAAAGTACCCCGCGAAAAAATCGATCGACTCATGGAGTTGATCGGCGAGATGGTGGTGGCTAAAAATGCACTGCCTTATCTGGCTGAGAAAGCGGAAGTTCAATTCGGTGTCCGTGAGATCGCAAAAGAACTGAAAAGCCAGTATGCGGTGATCAACCGCATCGCAGAAGAAATGCAAGACGCCATCATGCAGGTTCGCATGATGCCGGTCAGCAGCATCTTCCAGCGCTTTCCACGTCTGGTTCGCGACCTTGCCAAAAAACTGGGCAAGCAAATCAAGCTGGAAATCTCGGGTGAAGAAACTGAGGCTGACAAAAACATTATTGAAGCGCTGGCCGACCCGCTGATTCACTTGGTGAGAAACAGCCTTGACCATGGCATTGAAGCCCCGGAAGACCGGCAGGCCTCCGGAAAATCCATGGAAGGCACCATCCATATTTCCGCGCATCAGGAAGGTGACCGCGTTCACATCATTATTGAAGACGACGGTGCAGGCATTGACGTGTCCCGGGTCAAACGTAAGGCTGTGGAGAAAGGCCTGATCTCGGAAGAAAAAGCCCTGAGCATGAGCGATCAGGAAGCACAGCAGCTTATTTTCCTGCCAGGATTCTCAACGGCAGCGGTTATTTCCGATGTCTCAGGACGCGGTGTGGGCATGGACGTTGTTCGTTCAGCCATCGCCAAGGTAAACGGCGTAATCAGTTTGTCTTCCGCAATGGGCAAAGGTACCAAAGTTGATCTGAGCTTGCCGCTGACCATGGCCGTCACCAACGTGATGATGATCAAATCGGCTGGTCAGTCTTTTGCCATCCCCATGGACATGGTGGTGGAGACCGTTCGGGTTCCAGCCTCTGCACTACATTTGGTGCAAGAACACAAAATGACCATCTTGCGTGGCAAGATCATTCCTTTGCGTGCCCTCAACGACTTGCTGTTTTTGGGTGCAGATCAAGTGGCCAACGAGGACGGTGAATTTGCCGTGCTGGTCGTAAAAATCAACGGCGAGTCTGCGGGCATCATCGTCGACGACTTCCATTCCACCATCGACATTATTCTGCGACCTCTGGAAGGTCTGCTGGGCAACATGAGTGCTTATTCAGGCACCGCATTGTTGGGCGATGGCAGCGTACTGTTGGTACTGAACATGAAGGAGCTTTTGTAACATGGGCGTGAACTTCGATTTAATTGAAAACGTCATTGAACTTGACGAAACTGTTTCTGTAGAAGAGGCAGAGACCCTGCTTCAACTCCTGCTTGAACATGAAGAAGCCACCATTGATGCCTCTAACTGCACACACATGCACACCGCCGCAGTGCAGGTATTGCTGGCCTCGAAACCTAAGTTTACAAAATTACCCAAGGATGAATTCTTAAAACGGTTTTTAGCCCCTAATTGGGACTTTCAAGAAGCCTGAATTTGTTAAATTGAATCTGATACTGACGCGCCTTTAAGAGACACAATTATGAAGACAATCTTTTTGATCGATGATTCCGCAACCATGCTGATGAGCCTGAGGCAGACACTTGAAATGTCGGGCTACAAGGTTGAAGTCGCTGGTGATGGCGCTCAAGCTTTGGACAAACTCAAAAAAATCCAAAAGCCGGACCTGATCATCACTGACATCAACATGCCCAACATGAACGGCATCGAATTTATTCGACACGCCCGACAGTTTTTGCGATTCACCCCTATCCTGACGCTGACCACCGAGTCGCAACAGTCAAAGCGGGAAGAAGCCAAGAAACTCGGAGCCACGGGCTGGTTAGTAAAGCCTGTAGGCGGCCAAGACTTAATCAGAGTGATTCGCCAAGTTCTACCCGGCGCCTAAGGAGGTTCTCATGAACGAATCCATGGCATGGATGGAATTTCTTCTTGCTGCAGGCTTGGGTGCCTGTATCGCAGGTTCTATTGTTACTTATTGGTTCAAGCAGCGCCTGAGCCGACAGGTGGACGACGTTAAAATCGCCTCCGACTCCGCGCATGAGCCGTGGACGGCACTGCTAACCCAACAAGTCGCCGACGTTAGAAGATTCAACGATGTAATGCGCGCCCATCTGACCTCCATCAACAAGGAGAGCGAAGACAGCGCGATGACCATCATGGGGCAGCTCCAGGTGGCCCACCAGGCCACCATGAACTTGCTGAACACCTCCAACACTGCCATTGATGTGACCTCCAACCTAATTTCGGACTCCACCCGAAAAGTTGCAGAGCACACCGCAATATTGCGTTCACTGCGCGACATGGGCAACAGCAACCGCGACAGAAACCAGCGCGAACGCGAATGGCTGCTTACACTGAATGCCAACGTGGAAGGCTTGATTCCATTGGTGGGTCTGGTTGAAGAAATTGCACAGCAAACCAACCTGCTCGCCCTGAATGCCGCCATTGAGGCTGCACGTGCCGGTGAGCACGGTAGAGGCTTCAGTGTGGTGGCTGACAACGTGTTCCAGCTTTCCGGGAAGACACAAGACGCCGCCAAGCAAATCAGAGACCGCATTGGCGATGTGTCCAACCTCATCAGCTCGCAGAGCGGAATGGCCATTGAAGCGTTGGAAGAAAGCGATCAAAACGACAACACAGATCTGTTGGTAGAAAAACTGATGGATCTGCAAAGCAGTTTCGACGTTCTGTTAAAACATTCACACGACCTGAGCGTGGCCTTGGAACGCCACACTGCAGAGATTGTAGAGGCGGTGCAAATCACATTGAGTTCACTGCAAACCCAAGACATCACGCGCCAGCAATTGGAGCATGTGCAAACCGCGCTTGATACCTTGGACGACCACATCGCTCAATGGGACAGACAACTCGCGCAAACCCCGAACCGCCCGGATTTGCTGCCCAGCCTGGGAAAACGCATGGACGCCTTGTTTTCTAATTATGTGATGCACCAGCAGCGCAATGCCCACATGGCTGCCATGGGACAGGAACCGCTGGAAACAGGTTTGCCACGAATCGAGCTGTTCTAACCTTGATACTTCATCTGTACAAAGTTCAGTGACAACATTGATAGAAAAGGCCTTCGGGCCTTTTTTGTTATTCAGGGTTTAAGCAGTAGACATAAAATATATATAAATCTGTGCTAAGCTATCAAATATGAATAGATATGTAAGCATAGGCGAAGCAGCAGAGGCGTTGGGCGTGTCAATTGCGACACTGCGTCGATGGGAGGCCGATGGAAAACTTGCTGCCGAACATACGGCTGGCGGTCACCGTCGCTATGATTT
>JBEIKS010000086.1:0-9281 GCA_040379625.1 Burkholderiaceae bacterium | reverse complement strand
GGCGGTTCCCTCAAACAGGCGCCCGCATCCAGCGGCAAACAAGGTGTCGCCACAAAACAGCCAACCCGCCTGTGCATTATAAAAAGCGATGTGGCCGGCCGTGTGGCCCGGTACGTCGAGAACCTGAAAGTTGCCTTGCAGCCCTGCAATGTTCACCGTGTCGTTTTCTTGCAAGCGGGTGGTCAGCGACTTGATGGTTTCTCTCGCTGGTCCGTGTACCTGCACCTGCGGAAACGCCGCGTTCAGTTCGGCAATGCCGCCGATGTGGTCTGCGTGGTGGTGTGTTATTAAAATGTCTGAGAGGGTCAGGCCTTCTTTCTGGCACAATTGCAGGACTGGGTTCGCATCGCCCGGGTCAACAGCCACCAGTCGCCTGTGTTCCGGATCCACCACGACCCAAATATAATTGTCGTTGAAGGCGGGTAAGCCTTTGACTGTCCACCCATCGGGAGTTACAAGTCGGGATGATTCCATCTGAGCCTCTCCTAGATCAGTCCCTGAGTCTGCGGGCCAACACACCGTTGGAGCGATGGCTTGCCACGCCTGCAGGGCAGTACGTGCTGCAATGGGAACAGCCGTGGCTGGAACGCGCCATTGGCGATGTGTTCGGTTACCACGCGGTTCAACTCGGCCTGCCGCAAGTCAATTTTCTGGCGGACAGTCGCATGCCCAACCGCTGGATTGTCAGTCAGCAACCCAACCCCATCGGTTTGTGCATGCACAGTATCGTATCCGAATTTGAAGAGTTGCCGTTTGCAAGTCAATCCGTGGATCTGGTGGTGGCGCCCCATGTACTTGAATTTTCTGCAGACCCGCATCAAGTGCTTCGCGAAATTGATCGTATCCTGATTCCCGAAGGCCGTTTGTTTGTTACCGGGCTCAACCCCCTGTCGCTTTGGGGCATGCGGCAGGCGGCCTTCAAACATTTGCACCCCGTTTGGCCCCTTGAAGCCCTCCCCATCGGCGTTCCCCGCTTGCGCGATTTGTTGAAGCTGCTCAGTTTCGAAACTGAAATGGGGCGCTTCGGTTGCTACCGCTGGCCCTCGCAAAACGAGTCAAGGCTGCAGGGTGGGGCCTTTATGGAAAAGGCGGGCGATCGCTGGTGGCCGATGTGCGGTGCTGCCTATTTTTTGGGCGCAGTCAAGCGTGTGCGTAAAATGACGCTGATTGGCCCGCGTTGGAAAACCAACGGTGTTGCGGCATTGACAGCCGCCGCCAGAAAACCGTCCGGTGCCGCTTCTCAACCTGTCAATAAACAACCGTAAAAACTAAAAACATGACCAGTACCACCAATCCCGCCGTTGTCATTTATGCCGATGGTGCCTGTAAAGGCAACCCTGGCCCGGGCGGCTGGGGCGCCATTTTAAAATCCGGCGACAACGAAAAAGAGCTTTTTGGCGGACAGCCAATGGCCACCAACAACCAGATGGAGCTCACCGCTGTCATTGAGTCGCTCAATGCATTGAAAAAAACCTGCAGCGTTGATCTCTACACAGACTCCAAGTATGTCTGCGATGGCTTGAAAACCTGGATGCCCAACTGGAAAAAAAATGGTTGGCGCACGGCGGACAAAAAACCGGTAAAAAACATGGAACTCTGGCAGGCATTGGACAAAGCCGCCATGGCGCATGTTCTCAGAATTCATTGGGTGAAGGGGCACAATGGTCACCCGGGCAATGAACGTGCAGACGAGTTGGCGAACAAAGGTGTCGAGCAGGTCTTGCTGAAAAAACACGGATAAGAAAATAAAAAATGAAAACCAAACAATGGATCACTGTGGCGAGTCTGGTCGCGCTGGCAGGTGTTGGGGCGGGTAGCTACTACCATTTCCGGTCGCCCTCAGCGGCAACCCCCTTGGCTGGGGCGCCCTCTGCTCCGGGCGGCGGCGGTCCTGCCGGAGCGCCTGCTGGCGGCCCACCCCCAGTGGCGGTTGAAGTCATCACGGTTGCTCCGCGCGCACTCGATGAAGGCGCGGTGGCCGTGGGCAACCTGAAAGCCAACGAGTCCGTCATGGTTCGCACCGAGGTGGCCGGCAAGGTGTTGAAAGTCGGTTTTTCAGACGGACAGTCGGTGGCCCAAGGCGCTGTTTTATTGCAAATAGATGCAAGCGTTACTCAGGCCGAGCTGGCTCAGGCGGCAGCCGAGCTTGATCTGGCCACAGAAAACCTGCGCCGCGTTGAAGACCTTAAAAGCAAGAATTTTGTGTCTGCCAGTGCACTGGACCAAGCCGCTGCCGCTCGCAGCGTTGCCTTGGCCAAAGTGCAGTTGAATCAGGCAAAGTTGCAGCGCTACACCTTGAAGGCGCCTTTTGGTGGCATGGTGGGTTTGCGAAACATTGCCACAGGCGATTATGTAAAAGAGGGCGCAGATGTGGTGGCACTCGACGACTTGTCCAGTCTGCGCCTTGATTTCCGCCTGCCTGAAAAGCTCTATCCGCATTTGGCGGTGGGCATGGCGGTGCGCTGTTCATTTGAAGCATTCCCTGGCCAGTTTTTTGATGCGAAATTGGTCGCACTTGATCCACAGATCGATACTGCCGGTCGCAGCCTGTTGGCCCGCGCCCGTTTGGCCAACGTGGGGCAAAAACTGAAACCCGGCATGCTGGCCAAGGTCACGGTACAGCTGTCGCAGCGCCTGCAAGCCTTGGTGGTACCGGAAGAGGCCATCGTGCCACAGGCCGGCGAAGCCTATATTTACAAGGTGGTGGATGGCAAGGCTGCCAAAACCCGTGTGACGTTGGGTACCCGCTTGCCGGGGCTGGTTGAAATTACCTCTGGTTTGAACAGCGGTGATCAAATTGTTGTCAGCGGACAGATCCGGATTTTCCGCGATCAGTCACCCGTTCGCATTGTGAGCACCCCTTCATGAGCTTATCCGAGTTATGTATTCGCCGGCCGGTATTCGCCACTGTTTTGAGTCTGGTGGTGGTGCTCATTGGTCTGGTTTCTTTCCAGCGGCTTTCCGTTCGGGAATATCCGCGCATAGATGAGCCTGTGGTGACGGTGGACACCACCTATCCGGGTGCCAGCGCTGAAATCATTGAGTCCCAAGTCACCAAAACCCTGGAAGACTCGATTGCCGGTATTGAGGGGGTTGATGTGCTCACCTCGATTTCCAGGGCGGAGCAAAGCCAGATCACCGTGCGCTTCCGTTTGGAACGCGAACCTGATTCTGCCGCTGCCGACGTCCGCGACCGGGTGGCCCGCGTGCGTGCGCGTTTGCCCCTGGACATTGATGAACCCGTGGTGGCCAAGGTTGAGGCCGACGCCAACCCCATTATCTGGCTGGCGCTCAACAGCGACAAAACCACGCCGATGCAACTCACAGATCTGGCCATCAACGTCTTGAAGCCTCGGTTGCAGACACTGCCGGGCGCAGCCGATGTTCGCATCGTGGGCGACAGAAAAGCCGCCATGCGCATCTGGCTGGATGTTGAAAAAATGGCGGGTTACGGTCTCACCGCCAGTGATGTGGAAGATGCCCTGCGCCGTCAGAATGTGGAAATTCCGTCGGGGCGCATTGAAAGTCTGCGCCGTGAGTTCAGTGTGGTGTCCAAAACCTCCCTGGAAGAACCCAGTGAATTTGAAAACATTGTGGTGAAGTCGTCTGCGGGTTATCCGGTCAAGATCAAAGACCTGGGTCGGGTTGAAATTGCCCCGGTCAGTGAAAGAACGCTGGTGCGTTTCAACGGTAAAAATGCCGTTGCCATGGGGGTCATCAAACAGGCCACTGCCAATCCGCTGGACCTGGCCTCCACCTTGAAAGCGCGTTTGCCGCAATACCAGGAAGGCATGCCAGCGGATGTAAAAATTTCCGTGGGCTACGACAGCACCATTTTTATTGAAAAGTCGATTGCTTCTGTCTACCAGACCATGATTGAGTCGATTGTGTTGGTGGCCTTGGTAATTTTCTTTTTCCTGCGAAATTTCCGCGCCAGCCTGATTCCGCTGGTCACCATTCCGGTGTCCTTGATCGGCGGCCTGTCGCTGATGTATTTGTTCGGTTTTTCCATCAACACCCTGACCTTGCTGGCCTTTGTGCTGGCCATCGGCTTGGTGGTTGATGACGCCATTGTTGTTCTGGAAAACATTTTCCGCCACATTGAAGACGGCATGGAACCCATGGCGGCGAGTTTCAAGGGCATCAAGGAAATCAGTTTCGCAGTCATTGCAATGACACTCACCCTCACAGCGGTGTATGCGCCAATTGCCTTTGCCACCGGCAGAACCGGGCGTCTGTTCATAGAATTCGCGCTCACCTTGGCCGGCGCGGTGCTGGTGTCCGGTTTTGTAGCGCTGACTTTGTCGCCCATGATGTGTTCACGCTTGCTGCGTCATGAAGAAAAGCACGGCGCTGTCTACATGGCGTTTGAGCGGGGTTTCAACCGCTTGAACCATGGTTACGACTCAGCCTTGGCGTTCATGTTGCACAAGCGCTGGATTGCCTATGCGCTGGCTGTTTCTGTGGCGTGCGGGGCGGCTTATTTGTTCAGCGGCATGAAACGGGAATTGTCACCCGTGGAAGACCGCGGCGTTTTATTGGCGGTGATGTTGGGCCCGGACGGTTCTTCCCCTGAGTTCACAGACAAATATGCCCGCCAGTTTGAAAGCATCGCCCTGGGCTTGAATTACTCGGACCGTCTGTTCATGCTCACAGGTTCGCCGACCGTGAACCAGGCCATTTCTTTTATCCGGTTTGTAGATTGGAACTTGCGCCCGGTGTCCACGCCTGAAATTGCCAAACAGCTGTTCCCCAAAATGGCGTCCATTCCCGGCATGCTGGCATTTCCCGTGGTGCCACCCGCCTTGGGGCAGAGCCCCAGAGAGCGCCCCATCAATTACGTCATGATCGGTTCCGGCACATATCAGGAAATGCAGGGTTATGTGCAACAGTTCCAGCAAGAAGTGGCTAAAAATCCGGGGCTGGTGGCGGTGGACACCGACTTGAAACTCAATCTGCCTGAGTTGCGCTTGCAAGTGGACCGTCAGCGCGCCGCTGACATGGGGGTTTCGGTGGATGCCGTTGGCCGGGCCTTGGAAAGCATGTTGGGTGGTCGCAAGGTCACCCGCTTCAAGCGCAACGGTGAAGAGTACGATGTCATTGTTCAACTCAACGCCGGCGACCGTCGCAGTCCATCCGATATTTCCTACATCACGGTTCGCGGCAAGGGCGATGCGCTGGTGCCTTTGTCGAACCTGGTGAAATCCAATGAAACCGTGAACGCCAGAGAGTTGAATCACTTTGCGCAGCGCAGGGCCGTCACCATGACAGCCAATTTGGCGCCCGGCTATACGCAGGGCGAGGCACTGGATTTTCTCGACAAAACAGCGGCCTCCATTTTCCCGGCGGGTTACGCCACCGACCTCACGGGGCAGTCCAGGGAGTTCAGAAATTCTGCCAGCAGCCTGACGCTGATCTTCGGCTTGGCCTTGCTCTTTATTTATTTGGTGCTGGCGGCGCAGTTTGAAAGTTTCACCGACCCATTGATGATTTTGCTGACTGTGCCTTTGTCCATGACCGGCGCCTTGCTGGCGTTGCAACTCACCGGGGGCAGCATGAACGTGTTCTCGCAAATCGGTCTGGTTACCTTGGTGGGTTTGATCACCAAGCACGGCATTTTATTGGTCGAGTTTGCCAACCAGTTAATGCAGGAAGGTCTTGATTCCATTACTGCCGCCAGAAAATCTGCAGAAATGCGGTTTCGTCCTATTTTAATGACCACAGGCGCCATGGTGCTGGGGGCGGTGCCGTTGGCCTTGGCCAAGGGCGCTGGCGCTGAAAGCCGCAGTCAGATCGGCTGGGTGATTGTCGGCGGCATGACCTTGGGCACAGCACTCACCCTGTTTGTGCTGCCCGCTATTTATTCTAGAGTGAAACAGAAGTGAAACGCATATTTTTAGACACAGAAACCACTGGGCTGGACCCCAGACAGGGCCACCGGGTGATTGAGGTGGGTTGCATTGAAATGGTGGATAGACGCCAAACCGGTGAAAAACTGCACTTTTACTTGAATCCGCAGCGCGCGGTGGACCCGGGTGCCTTGCAAGTCCACGGCCTGAGCGACGAGTTTTTGGCCGACAAGCCCACCTTCGCAGAAAAAATCCATGAACTGCTGCCTTTTATCAAAGACGCGGAAATCATTGCGCACAACGCCAGCTTTGATGTGGGCTTTCTGGACGCTGAATTTGCACGCTTGAAGCTGGGGAAGTTTTCCGATCACGTCGGCAAGGTCACCGATACCTTGCAGATGGCCAGAGAACTGTTTCCCGGGCAGCGCAACTCGCTGGATGCGCTTTGCAACCGTTTGGGTGTGAACAATGCCCACCGAACCCTGCACGGCGCGCTGCTGGACTCTGAAATCTTGTCAGAGGTTTTTTTGGCAATGACCCGGGGGCAAGACAGCCTGATGATGGACTCAGGGCAGGGCGAGGTCGGCATGGCCGGGCATGAAATTGATTTTTCAAGCTTGAAGTTGCCAGAAATTGAAGTCAGCCAGGCCGATCTTGAGTTGCATGAGGCGTACTTGGCCGGCTTGGACAAAGAAGTCAAAGGCACTTGCCAGTGGAGGAAATTGTTGGCGCAGTCCTGAATTTTTCGTGATTTTTAAGGCTTGTAAGATTTATTTATTAATTATGTAAGATTTAATCTTACATTATGAATCCAGTTTGATTACAGCTTGAGTAGTACTTCCCAAGGGGGAAGTAATGCACAAGCTGATTAATAAGATCGTTTTAGCGGTTGCCATGGCAGCCGCACTTGCCGGTCCGGCCTCAGTGGCGGCGGCGCCAAGCGTAAAAGCGGCCTCTTCAGCCGCCAGCAGTGTCAGCACTGCGCAACGGGTAGCCAACCTGTTGGGAAACTTGCTGACCAAGGCGGAAATTGCCTTCAACGGTTCCATCCGTTTGACCAAAAAAGACGGCTTTCTTGCAGAAGCCACCTTCGGCGCGCCCGGGTATGTCACCCTCGGAGAGAACTACGCCAACCAATTGACCGACGGGGAATTGACGTTTGTGTTGAGCCATGAACTGGCCCACCTGATGAGCAACCACAGTGCCCGCCTCAAAGCGTTCTACAACAAACAAAAACCGGTGGGTCTGGCAGACAACGAAGCCAGCGGCGACAAGAACAACCCTGAAGATGTCGCCGCACTTCACCATGAACTTGAAATGGATGCAGATCGCATTGGCGTGCAGTGGACCTTGCGCGCCGGCTATGCAGCCAGCGATGCGGCCACCGCCCTTGAGCGCGCCTACGGTGGCATGCAGCAAGTCACGGGTACCCATCCAACAGTTCAAGTTCGCACCACCGCATTGCTGGCCGCGAATTAATGCGTCTGGGGTTTTGCCATGGGGCGTCTTGTCAGTATTTTGCCTACTTTTTGAATCTGAAAACATACGGGCTTGAGTAGAACTTTCCAAAGGGGGAAGAAATGCTCAAGTTCATCAAATCAGTTGTTTTCAGTGTTGTCTTGGTTTCTACATGTGCAATGTCTGCCCCAGCATCGGCGTCTTCCAATGCATTCCCCACCGTTAAGGCCGCTTCACCCAGCGCAGGCAGCATTCAAACCGCCGAACGGGTTGTAAAACTGCTGGGAAACCTGCTTGGCCGTGCCCAGATTCCTTTCCAAGGTGAACTGCGTCTGACCAAAAAGCAGGGTTTTCACGCGGAAGCGTTTTTTGGAAGTCCCGGGTATATTGAATTGGGCGAGGCTTACGCCAACCAACTGACCGATGGTGAGCTGACGTTTGTGATCAGCCATGAATTGGCCCACCTGCTGAGCGATCATCAGGCCCGCTTAATCGATGCTTACGACAAGAAAAAATCCGCTGGCTTGTCTGTTGCCGCTCAGTCAGACCCCACACAACTGGCTGTGCTGCACCGCGATCTTGAACTGGATGCAGACCGCATCGGCGCCGCCTGGACTGTTCTCGCCGGCTTCTCCGCTGCCGACGCAGCTTCCGCCCTTGAGCGCGCCTACAGTACGGCGCAACAATCTGCCGGTACCCATCCTGCGCTTAAAGTACGCACCTCTGCGCTGCTGTTGGTCCGTTGAAAGGCAGCCGCAGTACACCTGTTTTACCCCCCCTTGAAACTTAAGGACTTATTTCGTCTTCCGTGATGAATGGAACGGTTGGTTTTTCCAGCTCCACTGATTATTGGGTCGGGGGTGGTGGGTATGATCAATGCAGAAAAAAGTCTTGGTCGGGGAATATTTGCCCGTTTTGTCATGGCTTGTGGCAAAAGGCTGCTTGATTTTTTTCTTGCAACCTTGTTCTTGATCGTGGGTTCAACTTCAATCGCAATGGCTTCTCCTTCTGTAATGGCCGCTTCAAGCGCTGGCAGCAGCGTCGAAACAGCGCAGCGGGTCTCCAAGGTTTTGAGTCATTTGTTGCTCCAGGCAAACATCACTTTCAAAGGGCAAATTCGCTTGGTCAACCAGCCCGGTTTTAATGCGGCAGCGGTTTTCACAGCGCCCGCTTGTATACAGATTGATGAGTCTTACGCCGACGGCTTAAGCGACGGCGAACTCACCTTTGTACTCAGCCATGAGTTGGCGCACCTGTTGGGCGACCACTCTCAACGCTTGCAGCGTTTCCACGCGAAAAAAACGCCTGAATACTCCGATGTTGATGAAATTCGCCTACACCATGAGCTTGAGCTGGATGCAGACCGCACCGGCGTGAACTGGACACTTCGCGCAGGTTTTTCTGCGTCGGATGCAGCCACCGCGCTGGAACGCGCCTACAACGGAGCCCAGCAGGCTTTTAACACCCACCCGGCTGCAAAAGACCGCGCTTCCGCCTTGTTTTTGTTGTCTCCGCCCTGATTTGGAGTATTTCAGCGCTCAGGCTATACTTGCGCCTCTTGGGGTGGTTAGCTCAGCGGTAGAGCACTGCCTTCACACGGCAGGGGTCACAGGTTCAATCCCTGTACCACCCACCAAGAAAAACAAATGAAATCAAGCCTCTAGAAATAGGGGCTTTTTTGTTTTCTGCGGCGGCAGGGGTGTTTGTAAAACTGTGTGGTTAGACCTCATTATTTGCAGCCCACGAAAAGTCATGTTGTATCCTGACTTGTCTAGCCAGAATTTAATGGGTGGGGTAGAGCTTATGCACACATGGCAGATACAAGAAGCGGAAGCTCGGTTATCCGTAGTGGATTTCATGCGCCTCTCACCGCTCTACGGCGCCGTTGGAGCGCTGGGCCCTGTTCCGCGGAACACCTTGCGCTCGCCACCAATGAACACCTCGCTCTCCCACAAATACGAGAATTTTGGATGC
>JBEIKS010000085.1:0-9282 GCA_040379625.1 Burkholderiaceae bacterium | reverse complement strand
GCTGGAACACCTTGGTGACTGCGTTGCAGCAGTTTAAGGATGACTTCGACCGCAACCAACCCATGTGGCGCGTTCTTCCCGATTTTTGCAAGCTCCAGCCACGTTATGAACGCGTGGGTTTGCGGGATTTGTGCCAACAAATTCATGGCATCTACAGAACCCATGACATAGCCCGCATGACCACGGAGATGTATTTGTCCGACATGCAACCCGCCATGAAACCACAGGATGCCTACGCAAAAGTGGCGCACCGCGACATTGAGCGTGTGTCCATTGATGATCTGGAAGGGCGGATTACAACGGCATTGCTGACGCCTTACCCTCCCGGTATTCCATTGTTGATTCCTGGCGAGATGTTCAACAAGCCTATCGTGAATTACTTGAAGTTTGCCCGTGAATTCAACAGCAGTTTCCCGGGTTTTGAAACTGACATTCATGGTTTGGTGGAAGAAACCGAAGGCGATAACCCCGGTTACTTCGTGGATTGCGTCAAGCTGTAAGCCTGTTTTAACAAACCCTCAAGGCCTTGAAAGCGTTTTCCAGATCCGCTTTCAGGTCTTGCGGGTCTTCAAGGCCGATGGCCAGACGTATCAGTGGGCCACGCCCAGTGTGCAGGGTTCTGTTGGCGGGCATTTCAAAGGCCAGTGCCAGACTCTCGGGGCCTCCCCAACTGTAGCCAATGTGAAAAACTTGAAGTGCATCTACGAAGCGCACGGCATCTGCATCGCTCAGATTTTCTGACAGCGTGAAAGCAAACAGGCTGGCCGAACCCGAAAAGTCCCTCAGCCAATTTGCATGCCCCGGGCAACTGGGAAATGCGGGGTGCAACAGTCGTGCCACTTCAGGTTGCGTGGCGACCCAAGTGGCAATGTCGAGTGCGACGCGTGCCTGTTCACGGTGCCTCAGGTTCAGGGTGTGCAAGCTTCTGAGTATCAGAGCGCAATCGTCTGGGGAGACGCCGAAGCCCAGCAAGCGGTTTTGCCGCTCAACCTGTGAAAAAAGTTCGGTGTTGTTGCTGCAAACGCTGCCCATGATGACGTCGGCATGCCCGCTTTGGTATTTGGTGAGTGCTTGTATGCTTAAATCGGCACCGTGTGAGAACGGCTTGAAATGCAATCCCGAAGACCAAGTGTTGTCTACGCAAACCGGAATTTTTCTTGCCTTGGCCACAGCACAAAGCGCTGCAAGGTCAGGAACTTCAAAGGTGATGGAGCCCGGCGTTTCTGTCCATAGCAACTTGGTGTTGGGCCTGCATTTGTTTTCCAGATCTGCGGTGTTCAATGCATCGTAAACATCAAAATCAATGTTGAATTGCATTTTCCATTGCTTGGCCAGAGACAAGGCGGGCCCGTAAGCATTGTCTGGCAGCAGCCAGTGGTCACCGGTTTTCAGCAAGGCCAATCCGATGATTGCAATGGCTGTCAGCCCGGAGGGTAGCAGCAGGCAGTGCTTGGCTTCTTCGATTTTTGCCAGTTGTTTGGCAAGCGTGTATTGCGTGGGGTTGCCGTGAAGGCCGTAGGAATAGTCTGTTCCCAGTACATCCACAGGCTTGCGTTGTTCGGCTGTATTTTTAAAAAACGTGGTGCTTCCACGATGCACGGCATGGGGCAGGGCATTGAAACCTTCGGGGTCTACACCGGGTTCGTGCACCAGTTGCGTTTGCAATCCGAGCGCTGACTGTTTTTTTTCGAAGGTGCTCACTGGTTTTTAAAGTGTTTTGATCAATATTTGAGATTTTCGGTTTCGGTCATAGCTGCGTTGCCGCTCTTTGGGCAAAGTTGTCATGTCCGTCAGTTGAAATCCGCGTTTCATGAACCAATGGGAAGTACGGGTGGTCAGCACAAACAACCTGGCGAAGCCTTGGCTTCTGGCCCGGGTTTCGATGTGTTTGAGCAGGCGTTCGCCGTCCCCGCTGCCTTGCCAGGAAGGGTGAATGACCAAGCAGGCCAGTTCAGCCATTTTTTCCTCTTTGTACGGATGCAGGGCGGCACAACCCCAGAGCAGACCATCGTGTTCCAGCACAGAGAATCGATCGATGTCGCGCTCTATTTTGTCTTGGGCGCGTTTAATGAGTGTGCCATCCAATTCCAAGGGTTCAATCAGCGCCTTGATGTTGCCTGCATCGTCGAAACCGGCTTCACGAATACTTTCCAGGTTTTCCTGGGCAATCATGGTGCCCACGCCATCGTGTGAGAACAGCTCCAGCAGCACGCTGCCGTCAATGCCAAACGGTACGAGGTGGCTGCGGCTGACGCCTTGCTCAACCGCTTTTGACAAATAATTCAGGTAGAAGCCGGTGTTGATGGGCAGCGTTTTGCTGTCGATCATGCGCCTTGCGGTTTCGACCCGCAGTTCTTCAATAAGGGTGCCGTCTTCTTCCAGAACCCCTTCAATTTCAGTGACGAAAATCAGTTTGTCTGCTTTCAGCGCGATGGCGGTGGTGGTGGCCACATCTTCCATGGTCAGGTTGAAAGCCTCGCCGGTTGGCGAAAAACCAAGCGGACCCAGCAGCACCATGGCGTTGTTGTCCAAGGAATGACGCAGGGCATCCACAGCAACTTTTCTGACAATACCCGTGGATTGAAGGTCCACCCCTTCAATGATGCCCAGAGGGCGGGCGGTGATGAAGTTGCCTGAAACCACACGAACCGAGGCGTGCGCCATGGGGGTGTTGGGCAGACCTTGAGAAAAGGCGGCTTCAATGTCGAGTCGAAGTTCGCCTGCGGCTTCTTTGGCGCATTCAAGGGCGGCTGCGTCTGTGATGCGCATGCCATTGTGGAATTTGCTGTCAAGCTTGCGCAAACCCAGTTGCTCTTCCACTTGGGGGCGGGAGCCATAAACCATGACGATTTTCATGCCCATGGCATGCAACAGTGACAAATCGTGCACCAAACCAGTCAGGTGTCCTTCCTTGACCAGT
Source organism: Burkholderiaceae bacterium (assembly GCA_040379625.1). Lineage (GTDB taxonomy): Bacteria > Pseudomonadota > Gammaproteobacteria > Burkholderiales > Burkholderiaceae_B > SXZD01. The sequence goes on along the minus strand of JBEIKS010000085.1, from coordinate 6,362 downwards.
TCCCCGACAAACGCGACCACGAAGGTTTTGCCGCTGAAGGCATGGATGTAGGGGGCCACTTTGCGAAGCCAACCTACAAATTCAACAGTGGCTGGAGGCAGGGGGTCGTGCTCGGTGTGTGTTTTTTCGCGGTGATCGCTCATTTTGGCAGTTTGTGTGTAGCCTTCTGTGGTTTAGCGGAATTTCTTTGCTTCGTTGGAATTATAATAGGCTACCCCCGCAAAAAATGCGGGTTTGTCCTCAATTTTCACCGACTTTCAAAAGCGTTTCGTTTGTGTCTGACACCCAAGCCTTTCCTGTTATTACATTCCCCGAAGACCTACCGGTTTCGGGTAAGCGGTTGGACATCGAAAAAGCCATTCAAAACAATCAGGTAGTGATTGTTTGCGGTGAAACCGGCTCAGGTAAAACCACACAGTTGCCAAAAATCTGCATGGCCATGGGCCGTGGCAGAAAAAAAACCATCGGACACACGCAGCCCCGAAGGCTGGCTGCAACCTCTACTGCACGCCGAATCGCGCAAGAGTTGAACACCCAGTTGGGTGAATGGGTTGGTTTTAAAATTCGTTTTCAGGACAAAAGCAGTCGAAGAACCGCCGTGAAATTGATGACGGACGGTATTTTGTTGGCTGAAACGCAAGGCGACCCGCTATTGTCCGCCTATGACACGCTGATTATCGATGAAGCGCACGAGCGCAGTCTGAACATTGATTTCCTGTTGGGCTACCTGAGGCAGTTGTTGCCAAAGCGCCCTGACTTGAAAGTGATTATTACCTCGGCCACCATTGATGCTGAGCGCTTCGCCCGCCACTTTGCCAATGCGCAGGCGGTGCCAGCGCCTGTCATTGAAGTGTCCGGCCGCCTCTACCCGGTGGAGGTGCGTTACCGTCCTGTTGAAAGCAAGCGTCAGGCAGCAGCAGCGCCTTCTGCTGAAAAAGCGACTGTTTCGGTGGATGACATTGATGAAGCGGATCTGAACAATTCCATTGTTGAGGCGGTAGACGAACTGTGCCGGCTGGGGCGAGGGGATGTTCTGGTGTTTCTGCCGGGTGAGCGTGAAATTCGTGAGGCCGCTGAAGCCCTGCGCAAGCACCATCCGCCGGCCACTGAAATTTTGCCGTTGTTTGCCCGTTTGTCCGGCCCCGAACAAGACCGGGTGTTTCAAACCTCAAACGCCCGGCGCATTGTGTTGGCCACCAATGTGGCCGAAACCTCTTTGACCGTACCCGGCATTCGCTATGTGGTGGACACTGGCATGGCCAGGGTCAAGCGCTACAGCTACCGCAACAAGGTTGAGCAGTTGCAGGTGGAGCGCATTGCCCAGGCTTCCGCAAACCAGCGAATGGGGCGGTGTGGTCGGGTGGCCGCAGGTGTTTGCATCCGCTTGTATTCTGAATTGGACTTTGAGTCGCGCCCCCGTTTTCCCGACCCTGAAATTCTTCGCTCCTCTCTGGCCGGCGTTATTTTGCGCATGAAGGGCTTAGGACTGGGTGAAGTGGCGTCTTTTCCGTTTGTGGAGGCGCCCAGTGGACGGGCCATTGCCGATGGGCAGCAGTTGCTGGCAGAACTCAATGCGGTGGATGAAAACGGCGAACTGACTGAAACCGGCCTGCAACTCAGTCGTTTGCCCCTAGATCCACGGGTGGGGCGCATGATTCTTGCCGGACGCCAACAAGACTGTCTCAACGAGTTGTTGATCATTGCCAGCGGCCTGTCAGTTCAAGACCCGCGTGAGCGGCCCATGGCTGCACAGGAAGCGGCAGACCATGCACACAAGAAGTTCTTTGATGAGCGCTCCGATTTTCTGGCGTACTTGAAAATGTGGTCGCATTACGATGCGCACTTGGCGCATAAAAAATCGAACCGAAAACTGCATGACGGTCTGAAGTCTGAATTTTTGTCGCCATTGCGTTTGCGCGAATGGCGAGAGGTGCATTCTCAACTGCTGTCCATTGTGGGTGAGCAGGGTTGGCGAATCAATACGCTGGAGGCCTCTTCCGAGGCCATACACACGGCGTTGCTGACGGGTCTGTTGGGCAACATTGGCTGCAAACTGGACGATGAACAGGTGTATTTGGGCGCCAGAGGCATCAAGTTCCACATCCACCCAGGTTCGCCGCTGGTGAAAAAAGCAGGGCGCTGGTTAATGGCCTCTGAACTGGTTGAGACTTCACGCCTGTTTGCCCGTTGCGTGGCAAAAATAGAACCTGAGTGGCTGGAACGTGTGGGTGGTCACCTAATAAAAAAGTCGTTTCACGATCCGCATTGGGAAAAAAAGGCCGCACAGGTGGTGGCTTTTGAACGGGCCACCTTGTATGGGTTGGTGGTCTACAACCACCGCCGGGTCAATTTCGGCAGCATGGACAGACCGCACGCCCGCGAAATTTTTATACGCGATGCCTTGGTGGCCGGGCAGTGGGAAACCCGCTTGCCTTGCATTGTTCACAATCAGCGTCTGGTCAAGGAAATTGAACAGATGGAACACAAGATTCGCCGCCAGGACGTGTTGGTGGACGAAGAACTGATGTTCAGTTTTTATGACCAGGCCATTCCCGCTGATGTATTCGATGGTAGAAGCATGGAGCGTTGGTGGGCCCACGCCAGCAAAACTGAGCCGAAGCTGCTGTTTTTAAGTCGCGACGATTTAATGCGCAAGCAGGCCGGCGGCGTTACCACTGATTTATACCCCAAACAGATTCAACAGCATGGTGTGAGCTTCGCCGTGACGTACCACTTTGAACCGGGTTCGCCACGCGATGGTGTTACTTTGACGGTTCCCTTGTTGGTGTTGAATCAGGTGGATGTAAACCGCTGTGAGTGGTTGGTGCCGGGCATGCTGAAAGAAAAAGTGCAGATGCTCATTAAAAGCCTGCCGCAGCGCATGCGCAGGCACTGTGTTCCCTTGCCGGAGTACGCGCAAGCCTTCTGTGAACGGCATGCCTTGCCTGAGCGGCAAAATAAGCCCTTGGTGGATGTGCTGCTTGAAGACATTTCCATGAACACGCCGGCGCGCCCCATGGTGTCTGATTTCCGGGTGGAAACCCTGCCGGTTCATCTGATCATGAATTTCAAGCTGATAGACGAACACGGACGCCAACTGGACATGCAGCGCAGTTTGGCAGCATTGAAAGTCAACTGGCAGAAAAAAGCGCAGGCTCAGTTTCAGTCGGCTGCGGCTGAGGCTGTGAATGCGGTCACCGCTGCCTCAAAAGCGCAGGTTGCCGTCGGTGGTAAAACAACAACAGACACGGTTGCCGGTGTGGCGGGTGTCGCTACGAGCGGCTTGGGCAGTGGCAAAATTACACGTTGGAGTTTCGGTCCCTTGCCGGAGTTGCTGGAAATAAAGCGAGGCGGGCAAACCTTGATGGGCTATCCGGCTCTGGTTGATGAACAGGACGGCTGCCGGATTGACGTGTTCGACGAACCGGAACAGGCAAAGACGCTGCATCAACAAGGGCTGAGGCGCCTGTTTTCGATTGCGCTGAAAGACCCTCTTAAATTTTTGGAAAAGAATTTGCCTGATTTGCAGCGCTGTTCAATGCTGTACCTGCCCATGGGCAACGCAGAGGAGTTGAAACAGCAGTGGATTGCCCTGGCCATTGATAGAAGTTGTCTGACGGGCGAGTGGCCCACCGACGAAGCTGGTTTTGAAGCCTTGGCCAAAGAGGGGCGAACCCGTTTAAACCTGATTGCGCAGGAAATTGGTCGGGTGACGCTCCAGGTGCTCACCGAATGGCAAGTGGTCAGCAAAAAGTTGACCAGCATCAATAAAGCCTTCCCTGTGGCCGCTCAAGATATTGAACTCCAATTGCAATGGCTGTTACCTAAACGGTTTCTGTTGGAAAGGCCCTGGCCTCAATTGGCGCATTATTCGCGCTATTTGAAAGCCATGGTGATCCGCATGGACCGCTTGCGCAACGATGCCATTCGCGATGCAGAGCGTTTGCGTGAAATTCAAGCGCTGCAAGGCCCATGGCAAAAGGTGTTGGCAAGCCTGAAAGGGCGCACAGAACCCGGATTGGAAGAATTCGCATGGCAATTGCAGGAACTTCGCGTTTCTTTGTTTGCCCAAGAGTTAAAGACTCCGATGCCTGTTTCAGTTAAACGTTTACAAAAAGCATGGGAAACACTTTCCTTGCGACACAATACAGTGACTAGAAGGTAGCTTATGCAGTTTTTGAAAATTCATACCGCAGTACTAAAAGCCAGTGCAATGGCTGCTTGCTTGTTTGCAACCTGGGGCGCTTTTGCCCAGCAACGGGTGGTGGTGCTGAACTCAGCCGATGCCAGCGTAAGCTTGATAGACCCCGTGAAAATGGAAGAAATCAAGCGCTATTCCGTGGGCAAGGAGCCTCACCATTTAATGCCCACGCCAGACAATTCAACCCTGATTGTGGCCAATGCGGTCAGCAACGATCTGATGCTGCTCGACCCGATCAGCGGCGAAATGAAGGCCAGAATTCCCAAGATAGTGGACCCCTACCAAATTGGTTTCACCCCTGACCAAAAATTGTTCGTGGCCACTGCGTTACGGCTGGATCATGTTGATGTTTATCAACACAAGCAAACACCTCAGGGGCCTGAGTTTGTTCTGAGCAAACGCATCCCTACGCCCAGCATGCCGAGCCACATGGCGTTTACGCCGGACAGTCGCTTTGTGTTCATTACTTTGCAGGGCAGCAATCAAATCGCAGCCATTGATCTGACAACGCAAACACTGGTCTGGACCATGCCGGTGGGACCGGAGCCGGCGGGTATTTGGCTTACGCCTGACCAAAAGTATTTGATGGTGGGCATCATGGGCAAAGATTATGTAGAGGTCATTGATTGGCGAACTCAGAAAACCGTGCAAAAAATTGTCACCGGCAAAGGGGCCCACAATTTAAGGGGTTTGGGCGACAAACGGCATGTATTGGTATCGAACCGGCTCAGTTCAACAGTCACCATCCTTGATTTTTTAACCATGACTGTGGTTGATCAAATTCCGATTGCTGGCGGCCCCGACTGTATGGAAGTCACACCCGATGGAAAAACCCTGTGGGTCACGACGCGTTGGAATCGGCAGGTGTCTGTGGTTGATATTCCTTCGCGCAAAGTGATTAAAAGCATCAAAGTGGGACGTTCACCACATGGTGTTTATTTCCACGACAGAGCTCCGATGTACTGATTTTCTGACGAAACTAAAAAATGTCAATGTCCCTGATTCCCACTGTTTTAGTTTTGGTTTTGACCACCGTTGCTTCGGTGGCCATGGCGACGCAATGCAAGCCGGTGTACCTTACCTTGGACACAGGCAACATGCGAGACGCCAACGACATCGCAGCCTTTTTAAAAGAGCGCAATATCAAGGCCTCATTTTTTTTGGCCAATGAAAAAACCGTTCAGGGAGGCTTTGCCTTGGACGCCTCTTGGGCATCCTACTGGAAAGCCCGCGCACAGGAAGGCCATGTGTTTGGCAGTCACACCTGGCGCCACGGACGCATTTATCCCAATAAAAGTGGCGTGCAAGCCGTGGCCTACAAGCCCCAGTTTGGCGAGTCTGCGGGCGAATTACTGAATTTGCCCCCTGCAGCGTTTTGTCAGGAATTGCAGAAAGTCAATGAGGTGTTTCAGGGGCAGACTGGAATGCGGCTTGCGGGTTTGTGGCGTGCTCCCGGTGGCAAGTTGTCTCCCGAGGCGCTGGCCGCCGCCAAAACTTGCGGGTTTAACCATGTGGGGTGGTCTGAAACAGGTTTTTTGGGTGATGAGCTCGACTCCAAGCGTTTCCCCAATGATGTTCTGGTCAAGAAGGCGCTGAAATCCGTGCGCAGCGGTGATGTACTTTTGGCGCATCTGGGTATCTGGTCGCGTCAGGAATTGTTTTTCCCTGCTTTTAAGCAAATAGTGGCAGGATTGCAGGAACAGGGCTTCTGTTTCAAAACGCTTAAAGAGCATCCAGACTATGCCGTTTATTTCTGATTTTTTCAGTGAGTTGCAAACGTGGCTGTTTGAGGTGGGTGTGCAACCCGCTTTGTATGCGTTGGGTGCCATGTCATATGCTGAACAAGCCTACGATGCGCTCGAATGGTTGTTGGTGGGTTGCATGGAAATTACCCTGCTGGCCACGGTAGGTGTGTTGTTGGAGCGCTGGCTTGCTGTTGAGCCCATCTCTCAAAGCGATGCACAGGTGCGCATCGACCGGCTCTACACCTTCATTCACCGTTCAGGTCTGTTTTCTCTGGGTATGTTTTTTGTCCTGACGCCGTTGTTTGACAGTTTTGAAAGTGTGTTGCGCAGTTTCGAGATTAACAGGCCGAACCTGGAAGATGTTTTTCCTGAAGATTTCCGCCAGCCGATTCTCGTGTTTTTTGCGTATCTGGTGG
>JBEIKS010000084.1:0-9344 GCA_040379625.1 Burkholderiaceae bacterium | reverse complement strand
GCCTTGTTGTTGCGCCAGTAAGAGTGAATTCACGTCGGCAACCAATACTTCCACGGTCACGCTGCGTTGCGGGTTGTTACCCTGCGCAGCTTCGGCTTCTTTTTCCTTGGCTTTGTCCACCGCTTGGCCCACCACTTTCGGCCCTACGGTAATAATCCTGACTCTGGGCAAGACCTGCCTGGATTGTGTACTGCCGATGTCTCTGTCGTCGCGGCGAAACACGGAGAACACGTCCACCAAGTCACCCGGTTTCAGTTTTCCTGTGCCGGCCAGATTGTCGTCGATGCGAATGGCCACAGCCCGATAGCCCGTACGGATTTGGTCGGACACTGCGTTAGACTCAAAAATATCAGGCGTCAGCGTCTTGCCTGATTGAACGGACAACACTGGAATTCGACCGATAACATCGTTGGGGTCGGTAAAAACGTCTTCACGTTTTGTGCTTGAGCGTTCAATGGCGACCATGTCAGCAGAGATGGGCTCGCCAAACACAATGGCATTTTTTGCCACCAGAAAGGGGAACGTGGTTTCGACCACGGCGGGCGTGGATTCCTGCGGGCTGTTTTTCGGTGAGGACAGCAAGGCCACCAGCACCAGAAGCACCCCCATCATCAAAAGGGCCGCCGCTAAAATTTTTAGTCTACCTGTCATATCGTTTTAGTTTTCGTACAAAGCAGAAGCTGACGCACTCAGCGTTTGGGGCACGAGTTTCTCCATGCCCGGTAAAAGGATAATAGCGGGGTTACTTGCAAACGGATACGTCATGGTGACGCGAACGCAAAAAAAACCGTCGGTTGTTTTCAACACTGAACTGCCACATTCACTTGCTGGTCGCCCCGTCTGTATGGTGGGTGCGGGAAGCTTGCTTTTCAGAGCCGTGGGCAAAGAGGTCAGCACGAAATTAACGCGGTCTATGGCGAGTTGGTCGCGGCTTTTTGCGGTGGAAATTGCGGCGGCTCTACTGGCCTCGGAAACGGCGTAGGTCATGCTTTGTTGAAGCAAAAAAACCAGTGAATAAACAACAATCAAGTAAATGGACAGCAGCAGGGCGGGGAAAACGAAAATAAACTCCAACAGCGAAGCGCCCCGCGCTTTCGTTGTCGCAAAGGACATTGGTTTCCTTTTCATCAGATCAAGCCCTGCTTATGAGTGCCCCATCGCACAGACGAGGCTATTCAATGGTGTTATTACTTGCTGGCTTCTGTGGTCACCTTGGTGCCAACTGTGGTGAAGGCTGTCTTGATTTTGTCGCCGAATGTGGTGACACCGGCTACCGCCGCCACGGCGATGATCGCGACCAAAATCGCATATTCAACCATTGATGCGCCTTTTTGGCTTTTGACTGTGGCTTTCATGACATTTCTCCCGGAATGAGGCATTTTAATTTTGAAAAAAAATTTGCTGATACGAAAATTACTTGTTGGCTTCGGTGGTGACTTTGGTGCCCACAGAGTCGAACGCGGATTTCACTTTGTCGCCAAAGGTTGTGACGCCCGCAATAGCCGCAACTGCGATGATAGCAACAAGAATCGCGTATTCGACCATTGATGCGCCCTGATTATGTTTCTTTGAATACATAATTAACTTTCCCTGCGTTTGGAGACCAGAATTTGCCATATAAATGTCTGTAGTTAAATCAGTAAATTACCTACTTTTTGAATATAACTCCTAAAATGCGGGTCATAATTAAAGAATACATGGGCTAACATAGTCCCTAAGTTCAAGAAGGATTAGAAGAAATCACAATGGCACTTTCAAATTTGCCTCTTTTGGTCATCAAGCCTTTAACAGGTCTGGTGTCCGCCGCGCTCGGCGGCGTCCCCAAACCCAACGAGGACGTCGCAGCCCGACCCTTGCAGCGCGCAGAAGCGATTGCCAAGCGGGCTTCGGCAAAAGCGGCGGCCATTTCCGGCAGTCTGGCTTTGCCACCCGGGCCCATGGGCTTGCTCACTGTGTTGCCAGACATGGTGCTGGTTTGGAGAATTCAAGCCCAGATGGTGGTGGACATCGCTGCCGCCTTTGGTAAATCCGACCGTTTGTCCGAAGCAGAAATTACAGCCATTTTGTTCAAGCATGTGTCTAACGCGGCCATGGCAGATTACAACCGTAATTTACCGATAGAACAGCCCGAGGCACCCTTGACTTTGCGTGAAATCATAGAGCGCATGGCGAGCAAGCGCGGTGAGGTCATCAACCGCTTTGCCAATGAAGTGGCCACTGCCGCCATTGAAAGAATTACGAAACGCCTGATCACTCGTCTGGTGCCTTTGGGGGGAGCCTTGGTGGTTTCCGCGCAAGCTGCATTGGACACAACAGCGGTTGCAAAAACCGCCATTGAAATGTTTTCCGGCGAGCGTCCCAAGCCACCACACCGGCCGCGGGTGCGGCAACCCAATGTCCCATCCAAGACCTAAGAGCGCCTGAAAGCACTGCGCAGGCTTAACCTGTTGCGGTGCTTGTTATCACGCCCGTGTTTGGCTACAGTAAGTGAGCAGTCCAACCGACGTGCAAACTGAAGGGGGTCTTATGAACGCACCGACGTCTCAGGGTGTTTCCGCGGCGCCCCCCCTTTGTCTGCCTGAAGTACAACTCAACGACAAATACCAGCAAACCAGTGGTTCGGTTTACATGTCCGGTACTCAAGCGCTGGTTCGCTTGCTGATTTTGCAACATCAGCGCGACCACGCCGCCGGATTAAACACCGCCGGTTTTGTGTCCGGTTACAGGGGGTCTCCGCTCGGCGCGCTGGATCAGCAACTCTGGGCTGCCAAACCCCATCTTTCTCAGCACAATATTGTGTTTCAGCCAGGTCTCAATGAAGACTTGGGCGCCACAGCTGTTTGGGGTTCTCAACAAGTGAACCTGTTTGAACTGCCGCGCTATCAGGGCGTATTCGGCATGTGGTATGGCAAGGGGCCGGGTGTGGACAGGTGCGGCGATGTGTTCAAACATGCCAACGCAGCCGGAACCTCAGCCTTGGGGGGTGTATTGGCGGTGGCCGGTGACGATCACGCTGCCAAAAGCTCAACCCTGCCGCACCAGTCAGACCATATTTTCAAAGCCTGCCTGATGCCTGTTATTTTTCCCTCCAGTGTTCAGGACATTCTCGATTTGGGCATTCACGCTTACGCCATGAGCCGGTACGCCGGCGTTTGGGTGGGGTTCAAGTGTGTGGCCGACATTGTTGAATCTTCTGCGAGGGTGGATGTGGGCATCGACCGTGTGCAAACCCGCATGCCCACAGATTTTCAGTTGCCGCCACAAGGCGTTTCAATACGCTGGCCAGACCCGCCGCTTGAGGCCGAGGCCCGTTTGCTGGATGTGAAACTTTATGCCGCCATGGCGTATGCCAGGGCTAACGGATTGAACCAGGTGGTGATTGACTCGCCCCGGCCCCGGCTTGGCTTGGTGGCCAGCGGAAAAGCGTTTCAGGACACACGGCAGGCACTGGAAGATTTGGGGCTGACGCCGCAGATCTGCGCAGACATCGGGCTTGCGCTTTACAAGGTGGGTATGGTTTGGCCTTTGGAGCCGGAAGGGCTGCGTCAATTCGCCACAGGCTTGCAGGAAATTCTGGTGGTCGAAGAAAAAAGGCAGGTCATCGAATACCAAATCAAAGAGGAGTTGTACCACTGGCACCCCAGTTTGCGGCCCAAGGTCTATGGCAAGTTCGATGAGCGTTTCGACAACGAAGGCCGCCACGGTGGTGAATGGAGCATTCCGCAAGCGCCTTGGTTGCTGCCAGCCCACCACGAGCTGAACCCTGCGCTCATTGCCCGCGCCATTGCACAGCGTCTGGAGGGCTTCGAGTTGCCAGAGCGCTTGCAGCAAAGCATCAAACACCGATTGCAGGTCATCAGCGCCTGCGAAAACAAAGCTTCTCGCCCCCATGCCCCTGTGGAGCGCAAACCGTATTTCTGTTCGGGTTGTCCCCACAACACGTCCACCAAGGTGCCCCAGGGCAGTCGCGCCATGGCGGGCATCGGTTGCCACTACATGGCGGTCTGGATGGACCGGGCCACCTGCACCTACACGCAAATGGGCGGTGAGGGTGTACCTTGGATAGGACAGGCGCCTTTCACAGAAACGCAGCACATGTTTGCCAACCTCGGCGACGGCACCTATTTTCACTCTGGCATTCTCGCCATTCGCGCGGCTGTAGCGGCGAGGGTGAACATCACTTACAAACTGTTGTACAACGACGCTGTGGCCATGACTGGCGGACAAGCCATTGATGGCATTATCAATGTACCCATGCTGACTCGCCAGCTGGTGGCCGAAGGCGTGTCCTCTGTGGTGCTGGTTTCAGATGAACCGGAAAAATACACCGCCGCACAACGTGCTCTGATGGCACCGGGCATTGAAATTCACGGACGAGACCGCTTGGACGGTGTGCAGAAAAAACTGCGTGAAACGGCAGGCACCACGGTGCTGATCTACGACCAGACCTGCGCTTCGGAAAAGCGCCGGCGGCGCAAACGCCTGGATGAAAACGGCCTGCCTCTCTACCCGGATCCGGCACGCCGGGTGCTCATCAACCCGGCCGTGTGCGAGGGGTGTGGTGATTGCAGTTCTGAGTCGAATTGCCTTTCCATTGAACCCTTGAACACCGATTTTGGTGTGAAGCGAAAAATCAATCAGTCCAGTTGCAACAAAGATTTTTCCTGCCTGAACGGTCTTTGTCCCAGTTTGGTGACAGTCGAGGGCGGGCAACTTAAAAAGGCTCAGCCCTTAAAGTCTAAGGACTGGCCGGCACTGCCCCTGCCGCAGTGGGATTTTTTAACTCAGGCGCAGCCTCGCTGCTGCATTATGGTGACAGGCGTGGGTGGTACAGGCGTGGTGACGATAGGCGCCTTGTTGGGCATGGCGGCGCATTTGCAAGGCCTGGGTGTTTGCGTGCTCGACATGGCCGGTTTGGCGCAAAAAGGCGGGGCGGTGTTTTCCCATGTGCAAATTGCACGCAGCCAGGACGACATCAAAGCCACCCGCATTGCCACCGGCGAGGCCGATGTGCTGCTGGGTGGTGATCTGATTGTTTCTGCCGGACCGGAGGCCTTGACGAAATTGCGCCCCGAGGCAAAAGCCGTCGTCAATACAAACACCACCGCGACGGCTGACTTCATCAAAAACGTCAGTTGGCAGGCGCCCGAACAAACTCTGAAGCAAGACTTGCAAGCCGCTGTGGGGGAGGGCAACCCTGATCTGGTGTTTTTGCAGGCGCAGGAGTGGATGCGGGTTCTGATGGGAGACACGCTCTATGCCAACCCGTTTTTGCTGGGTTTTGCTTTCCAGCGCGGCTGGATTCCGTTGGCGCTTGAGGCCTTGGAAAAGGCCATTGAATTAAATGGCGCACAAGTTTTGAAAAATCTGGAAGCCTTCACTTGGGGGCGTCGCGCAGCGGTGTCCCTGCGTGAGGTGGCGGCCATGGTGGCCGGGTTTTCGCGTGGGGCGGGGGAGACCGAATTGCCCATGCCGGAATCGCCCAGGCAGCAATTGGAGCGGCTGAAAGCCCGCTTCGCTGAAGAACTGACGCAGTATGACAACAAAACATTGGCACAGCGGTTTTTGCTGCAGGTTCAGGCGTGTGAAGCAGTGGAATCAAAGTTTCAAGGCAGCAAAGCCCTCAGTCTGTTGTTTGCACGCACTTATTTTCAGGTGTTGTATATAAAAGACGAATATGAGGTGGCCCGTTTGCATTCAGCCCCCGTTTTTTTAGAATGGGTGCGGGAACAATTTGACGGGGATGTTCGGTTGAATTTTTACTTGGCACCTCCTGTTTTGGCCAAAATGCACCCGGATACCGGCCGCTTGGTTAAAAAACAGTACGGCCCCAAGATGTTGTTTGTATTCAAGTGGCTGAGTAAATTGAAGTTTTTGCGCAACACACCATTTGACCCGTTTTTTGCGCATGCGCAACGCAAGGCAGATGCAGCATGGATTGTATTTTTTGAGGATGTGTGGCGTCAGGTTCAATCATTGTTAGGTCCACAAAACATTGATTTCGCAGTTAATTTGCTTCTGGAGTTTCAAAAAGTGCGTGGTTTTGACACGGTTCGTGAAAATAACAGGCAGTTGGCACGCTTGGAAATAAATCGCTTGTTGCATTGCATCATTTTAGGGCAAGATAAGTGTCCAGATATCCCTGTTCGAGCAACTCAGCATGGCAGAAAAACAACAAATACCTAAATCCACTCCGCGAAAAGCCGAACCATCGAAAAAAATGGAAGCGCCTCCGCTGACCGGGCCCAGCGCAGTTTCAGATGCGCAGTGGGACACGCTGAAGCAAGGCTGCATGGTGGCTCCGGGCTACTTTCGCTTGCGCCAGTGGGCAACAGCGCCAGACACCTTTCCCTCAAAAGAGGAAATGACTGACAAGCTCAACCAGTTGTCGGTTCGCATGGACCAACTGCTGACCTGCATGCACGCGCAAAAAAAGCAGCGGCTTCTGATTATTTTGCAGGGTATGGACGCAGCCGGAAAAGACGGCGTGGCCAGAAAACTCATTGCCGGTCAGCACCCCATGGCCATTCGCATGGTCACCTTCAGCGTGCCCACCCGGCTGGAAGATTCCCACGACTTTTTATGGCGTGTGCATCCGTATGTGCCGGGCGATGGCGAATGCGTCATTTTTGACCGCAGCCATTACGACGCGCTCATCATGCCCATGGCCAATGAGCAGCCCAGCGAACGCTGGATAGAAGCACGGGTGAAACACATCAACGACTTTGAACGGATGCTGACAGACAACGGCACCCACATCCTGAAAATTTTCCTGCACATGTCCAGATCAACCCAGCACGAGCGCTTTGTGGCGCGCTGGAACGACCCGGTCAAGCGTTGGAAGCTTACGGCGGCTGATTTGCACGCCGGTGAACATTACAGTGTTCATGCACATGTCATTGAACAGGTCATAGACCGTACACACACGGACAATGCGCCTTGGTGGGTATTGCCGGCCGATGTAAAGGGGTTTCGCAATCTGATTGCCGCAGAATTGTTTGTCGGCGTGTTGGAACGCATGGGCCTGCAATGGCCACCCGCAGATCCCGCTGTGGCAGCTTCGGGTTTCTGGAAAACCTCGGTTCAGGGCTGACACGCCCTGAGGTCTGCTTAAAGGCTTCTGATTTTTGCCAGTGTGGCGGTGGTTGAACGGTCGTGGTCAAATGCGATTGAAACGGCCTTGCCACCCCAAGCCTGAACCTCCTTGGCACCCACCATTTTTTCCACCGGCCAGTCGCCACCCTTGACCAACACGTCTGGCTTGGCCTGTAAAATCGCATTCAGTGGCGTGTCTTCTTCAAACACCGTAACCAGACTCACACATTCCAATGCCGCCAGAATGGCCATGCGGTCGTCTTGCTGGTTAATGGGGCGGTCTGGCCCTTTGCCCAAGCGTTTGACCGATGCGTCGCTGTTGAGCGCCACAATCAGGCTCACGCCTTCTTGTCTGGCTTGGTCCAGGTAGGTGACATGCCCACGGTGCAGAATATCAAACACGCCGTTGGTGAACACCACAGGTTTTGGCAGTTTGGCCGCAGCCTGTGCCAGGTCTTCCGGACGGGTTATCTTTTTCAGGAATGCCGGTTCACGGTTGCTCATGGTCAGTTCGTCACCGCTGTGGTGGGGCTACTGCTGCCGAGCTCGTTGAGTTTTCTGCCTATCTCTTTTCTGAAGCGGTTCAAGTCTTGAACCGAGGCAAAAGAGCGGTCCATCAACAGGCTCAGGTTGTGCAAAATACGTTCAACCACCTTGGTTTCCCATGTCGCATCGAATTGAATTTGCTGGTCCAGCCAATGTTCCAGCCAGTCTGGGTTGGGCAGACGGGATTGAATGGTGTCCAAGGGAAACAAGTCTTTGTTCACATGCAGGTTGGTGGGGTGCAGCGCTTGGCTGGTTCTTCTGGCCGAAGCCATTAAAACACCGATTTTGGCGAAGGCCTCGCGTGCATGGTCGCCGATTTGTTCCAGTGAGCGCTTCATGTAGCGCAAGTAGGCACCCCCGTGGCGGGCTTCGTCTTGAGAGATGATTTTGTAAATCTGCTTGATAACCGGTTCTGTGTGCCAGTCTGAGGCGCAGCGGTACCAGTGGTTCAGGCGGATTTCACCGCAGAAGTGCAGCATCAGGGTTTCCAGAGGCGGTGCGGGGTCGAATTCAAAACGCACAGCGTGCAACTCTTCTTCTGTGGGCACCAAGTCTGGGCGGAAGCGGCGCAAATATTCCATCAGCACCAAAGAGTGTTTTTGCTCTTCGTAAAACCAGATGGACATGAAGGCCGAAAAATCGCTGTCGTGGCGGTTGTCACGAAGAAACATCTCCGTGGCCGGAAGCGCAGCCCATTCCGTGATTGCGTTCATTTTGATGGTTTGTGCCTGCTCCTCGCTGAGCAACGACGCATTGAAGTTGTCCCAAGGAATGTCTTTTTCCATGGACCAACGCACACTTTCCAACGATTTGAATAATTCCGGGTACAACATAAGAGCCTTATGATTCCTGTCGACATTAATTTAAAGATTAGCAGAGGTTTGCGACCTTTGCATGACACACCACGCTTTTCAGTAAAAATTCAACCCGCCGCCCGACGTTTTATCCAGCGCATCAATCCACCCAGATACGGGATCTTCTCATAGAGCTCTTCTGCCGCATCCCAGTAGTCCCTATGGTAGCAAACCCGTCCGTTTTCAGAGAATTTCAGGTGTGTGGAACCGCGGATGCACTGCAGCACTTCAGGTTGGGTGTCTTTGAATTTAAAAATAAAGTTCCAGGACAAAAACGCCTCGTTGCCCTTGCCGAAATTGGCTGTCACCTCAAAGCGCGGTTCGTTCAGTGCAATGAACATGTGGCCGAACACCCGTTTGATGTCTTCGACGCCTTCAAACTCATTGAAGGGGTCTTTGAAATAGGCCGTGGCCGTGTAGATTTGGTCCAGTTGGTTCACAGAGGCAGGCGTCAGGTTTTCAAACGCAGCCACGGCCCTTAGCAAGGCCGCATTCAATTCCGCTTCGCCCCATTGGTCCGGTTTTGCATCCGATTCAGCCACGTGCATTTTTACCTCCCATACCCGTGGTTTTTTTCACCGCTGCAAAATACAAAGTGTAGGGTAGCAAGCGCAAAAACTTCAAGATGCGGGTGAACTTTTTGGGGAAATGCATTTCAAAATCGCCACGGGCAAAGCTATCAATCATGGCTTTTGCCGCTTCTTCCACTGTGATGATGAAAGGCATGGGAAATTCATTTTTTGCCGTCAGCGGTGTTTCAACAAAGCCTGGACACACCAGGCTCACGTCCACGTTGTTTTCGCTCAGGTCTACGAACAGTGCCTCTGCCATGTTGATCAAGGCTGCCTT
>JBEIKS010000083.1:0-9417 GCA_040379625.1 Burkholderiaceae bacterium | reverse complement strand
TCATCGCTCAGCACACCATCAATTTGGCTGATCGGGTTTTTATAACTCTGAAAGAAACTTTCTTCGGAAGTCGCTTCATTGATTCGCTGGGCTAAAAAATCATTTGAAGATCTTCTAACGTCAGAAACCTCGGAACCGGTACCGAGGAAACCCACGTTCGTTAGTATTCCGGGGGATGCAACTTGAACAATGTCTTGCCTGGAATAACCCTTGGTACTGGAGTTACTGATGTTGTTTGAAATGGCCGCCATACCCGCCTGGGCGGTATTCAGACCAGAAACCGCTATGTTGTAGACCGAGCCGACCATTTCAGTTCCTTAGGCGTTTGTTTTGTTGCATCCACATTGCCACCAGTCGCATCGCTGATCGACTGCAATTGCTTGGCAATGACCGCTGCCAGACCAATTCCACGGGCTGAAACAGCCTGCGCACGTTGTTGGTCCAACATCCCCTCGAACATCTCTTTGCCTGCATTCTCAAACAGGCCGCCATCCATTCGGGTGGCACGCATGTTTTTCATGAGCAGGTCCACAAACATGGCCTCTACTTGTCTTGCAGATTCTTTGACCGCAGCTTTCTGTTCTGTGCTGCCCCCTTGTGCTGTGGAGGCTTTTTTCAAACCAGCAAGGCCCTTTGCATCAAGCGCCAGTCCATTGACCAGAGATGCTTTGTTGTTCAAGGCATCCATCAGATCACCTCCAACTCAGCACGCAGCGCACCGGCTTGCTGCAAGGCTTGAAGAATTGAGACCAGATCAGTGGGGTTGGCACCCATGCTGTTGAGCGCTTTGACGACATCGGACAGATTGGCAGACTCTTGCAACTCCATGAGTTGCCCACCGTCTTGCTTAACGGAAATATCTGCTTGCTCTGTGGCCACAGTCTGGCCTGCTGCCAAGGCATTCGGTTGCGACACGGCGGTACTGCTGACCACTTGAATGGTGAGGTTGCCGTGGGCAATGGCGCAGGGCATCAGCTTGACTGCCTGGTTCATCACCACTGAACCTGTGCGTGCATTCACAATCACTTTGGCGGACGCATCTGTGCGGCTCAGTTGAAGTTGTTCCAGTTGAGCAACGAAGCCAACGCGGGCATCGGGGTCAGGTGGGGCCATGACTTCAACCTGACGACCGTCTATGGAACGGGCCAGACCTTCACCGAATTTTTTGTTGATGGCATCCACCATGTTGCGCGTGGTGGTGAAATCGGTGTGATTCAACTCAAGGCGGATAACCTCGCCCAAGGCGAAGGGAGATTCCACAGCACGCTCAACGACTGCACCATTCGGAATGCGGCCTGCTGACAAATGATTGATGACAGTCTTGCTGCCACCGGCGCTGGCACCTGCGCCACCGATCAACAAATTGCCTTGTGCCAGGGCATATACCTGACCATCCACCCCTTTCAAGGGGGTCATGATCAAGGTGCCGCCGCGCAGGCTTTTTGCATTACCAATAGAAGACACCGTGATGTCCATGCTCTGACCGGGCTTGGCAAAAGCGGCCAACTGAGCAGTGACGACCACAGCGGCCACGTTCTTCAATTGCAAGCGTGTTTCAGGAGGCAAGCTGACACCCAACTGGGACAACATGGCTTGAATGCTTTGCACTGTAAAAGGTGTTTGCGTGGTTTGGTCGCCCGTACCATCCAAACCCACCACCAAACCGTATCCAACCAATGAATTGCTTCTGACGCCTTGTATGGTGGCCACGTCTCGAATGCGCTCTGCGTGGGCCTGGGATACAAACAGACACAACGCAGAGACGCAAACGGACAGGCTCTTTTTTCCAAGCAGCAACACAGCATCAAAATAATTCAGGCGAACAAAGCGTGGGGGTTTCATATTCTTTCCTTAGAACGGGAGAACCGTCATGAAGAAGCGTGACAACCAGCCCATGGTCATTGCAGAATCAATGGGACCTTTTCCTCTGTACTCAATGCGGGCATCAGCCACCTGAGTCGAGCTCACGGTGTTGTTGCCCAAAATACTCACGGGATTTACAACCCCGTAAAAACGAATGGTTTCCACTTCGCTGTTGGTACCCAACTGGCGTTCACCGGAAACCACGAGGTTTCCATTGGGCAGAACTTCCTGCACCGTGACAGCGATAACGCCCAAAATGGTGTTATTGGCACCGGTTTCACCCTGACCGTTGAACTTGCGCGAACCGCTGGCAGTCCCGGTGAGCGGTTTCAGGTCGAAACCAAAGGGCAGACCGGAAATCCCGGGGGTGCTGAGGGTGGCGTTGTCTGAACGCTGACTGGCAGAAATGCTTTTTTGTGAAGAACTAACGCGCTCATTGATGGCGATGGTAATAACGTCGCCGACGTGGCGGGCTCTGCGGTCTTGAAACAAGGGGCGGAAAGAGTCGTTGGTGTACAAGCTGCCGGAAGCCACTGTCGGTGTGGCGTTTGTTTTTACTTGGGGGCGGCTGGCTTCAGTTGAAACCGGAAACTCAACTTTCGGATTAAAATGTGAACAAGCAGCTAAAGTTTCCAGCAGTACTGACGTTAATAAGATTACACGAACTGTTTTCATCTTTCCCTCCTTGTCTTTAAAAAAAAGCATCAATTAAATCTGGGTCAATTTAGCCAACATCTGGTCGGATGTTGTTACAGCCTTGGAATTGATTTCATACGCACGCTGGGCCGCAATCAAATTCACCAACTCTTCCACCACGTTTACGTTGGAAGTTTCCACAGTGCCCTGAGACAGCGTACCGGCACCATTCTGGCCGGGCGTCGATAGCGTCGGGGTACCAGAGGCGGCAGTTTCAGAAAAAAGATTTCCACCCAAAGACTGTAAGCCTGCTGGATTCAGGAAAGTCGCTAACTGAATTTGACCCAACTGCTGAGACGCTGCTTGCCCCGCGATTTGTGCGGTGACGGTACCGTCTGTTCCGATGGTGATGGCGTTAGCGCCTTGAGGAACAGTAATTGGCGGTTGAATGACCAATCCGTTTGAGTTCACCAACTGGCCCTGTGCGTCTAACTGAAAACTGCCGTCGCGAGTGTATGACGTTGTGCCGTCTGGCATGGTCACCTGAAAAAAGCCACCACCACTGATCGCAACATCAAATGCATTTGCAGTCTGGTTCAAGTTGCCCTGAGAAAAATTTCTAACTGTCGCAACAGTTTTGGAACCCGTTCCCAGTTGTAAGCCGGAAGGCACAGTTGACTGCTGCGATGAGGCTGCACCGGGCTGTCGCAGAGTTTGATAAATCAGGTCTTCAAACACCGCACGCTGCTTTTTAAAACCATTGGTGCTTAGGTTAGCCAAGTTATTGGAAATCACATCAACCTGAGTTTGCTGTGAATCCAGACCTGTCTTTGCAATGTATAGTGACCTAAGCATGGCTGACTCTCTTCAGTTCTAATTATTGGTTAGTGGAAAACAACGGGTTGGCCGATTTCGCATTGGCCTCCGCACTACTGATCATTTTTAACTGCATATCAAACATTCTTTGGGCGCTGATCATGTGCACCATCGACTCAACCGGATTAACGTTACTGGTTTCAATTTGCCCTGACGCAATCTGAACCGCTGGGTCGGCTTGCGCTGGGGCATTGTTACGCTGCCGGAACAAACCGTCGTCACCACGCAGCAAGTTTTTTTCTTCTGGGTTTACCAACTTCAGGCGACCCACTGTAATGGTGTTGGCGCGCGAACCATTCAGGGGCACTGCACTGATGGTGCCGTCTATGCCCACTTCAATGGTGTTGTCCTGTGGCACAGTTAAAACCGCCCCACCCTCGCCGACCACTGCATCGCCGCGACCGTTCACCACATTGCCCTGTGTATCTACGTGCAGTCGCCCATCGCGGGTGTAGGCTTCATTACCTTTGGCATCCTTGACTGAAAACCAACCTTTTCCAATGATTGCCAAATCCGTCTCTCTGCCCGTTGCCTGAAGGACCCCAGGTGAAAAATCTGCTCCAGTGGAGCTTTCTGCCGAATAGGCACGCACGGGAAGACCAGGACCTTGAACCGCAGCAGACCGAAACGCCACCAACTGGGAACGAAACCCGTTGGTGTTTGCATTGGCCAAGTTGTGCGCAATATTTTCCTGACGCAGTTCCGCATTGCGTGCGGCTGTTGCTGACAAGTAAATGAGGCGGTCCATGGCTCAGGCTTCCTTTTCTTACGATTAGCGCAGGTTGACCAGTGTTTGCAGGATTGAGTCCTGCGCTTTAACGGTTTGAGCGTTGGCCTGATAAACACGCTGCGCGGTAATAATGGCCACCAACTCGTTGGTTAAGTCCAAGTTCGCGCCTTCCAATGCACCGGATGTGATTGAAGATTGAGCGGTTTCATCATCACGGGCCAAGAACTCGGTACCTGCGGAGGCCGTCTTGATATAGGCATTAGACCCTGCTGGTCTCAAACCATCTGGATTACGGAAGGTCACCAAAGATACCTGAGCCAACTCTTGCGTCTGTCCGTTGTTGTAGCGACCCTTCAAGATACCGTCTGTCGTAATTGAAAATGAAGACAAAGCAGCTGATTCGTAGCCATCTTGCTTCACGTTATTCACACCAAAGTTCGATCCGTACTGAGTGCTTTTGTTGAAACTCATGGCAACCGTAGAACCAAATGTGGCGCCTTGAGTTCCAACTGCATAATCGGTTAGATCAAACGTTAGCTTAGGCTCAAATGGAAGCGGATCAGTCCCCTCAGGGAAACTCGGAAAAACACCGTCTTGTGTAAAGCCAATCACTTTCACAGGCAAAGGGGGAGAAGCAAGCGCTGCATTTCCCGGCGTCAAAATCTTGCCATCCAAGGTAGCATAGACATTGTAGAAAGTTGTGGCGCCAGGTATGGACTCCTCCAAGGCTGTCGTTGCCTCTGTTTTTTGGAAGTACACCGCTAAAGAATGATCCACTCCCAACTGGTCGTACACCGTCGAGGCCAATGTATGGTTAAAGGTGGAAAGATCGTCTGGAGCGAAGGCCTTCGACGCAAGGATTTTTGGGTCCCGACTGTCCAAGTTAAATTGCATAGCCACCTCTGAGGTTGCTTTTGGCGCAATTGCTTGCTGGGGGAACTGGATCGGACCTTCAACGCCAGACACCGTTTTAGAGGCAAGGTCGTAGGGATAACCCATCAGCTTTTGTCCCGAAACGTTTTGAATGAAACCATCACCATCAACCGAGAACTGACCGTTGCGGGAGTAGAGATTTTCACCGGTGGATGTCTTCAACTTGAAGAAACCTTTGCCGTTGATCGCCATATCCAGCGGATTATTGGTTGCGGTGATGGCGCCTTGCGAAAAGTTCTGAGTCACAGCATCCAAATTCGTACCGCGACCAATGTACAAAGAGGATTTGTCCGACAACGATCTGGCAAACACATCGGAAAACGCCGCCGAAGCCGTTTTAAAGCCAACTGTGTTTGAGTTTGAAACGTTGTTACCAATAATTTCCAGGTTCTTCGCTGCGGTATTTAATCCGCTTAAGCCTTGTTCAAATGCCATTTTTATTCCCCTCCAAGCAATCCGGTAATTGCTATTTTTTTAGAACACTCTTTTTACATCTGTGAACTTCACGCTGTCTGACTGTGAGGTTTGTAAAACAGCGCCAGTCCCCGCCTGAGAAACACTATTAACCCTCGCAACGCTGTAGGTAGTTGCATCAACCGCGACGTTTGCATTCTTAGCCGCAACAGAAAAGTTGTAACTGCCTTTGGGCATCGCAACACCGTTCATATCGCTGCCGTCCCACTCCAACACTTGGGTCCCTGATTTCAGAGCGCCCATGTCGATGTTGTCGATCACCTCGCCCGAGGCCGAAGTAATTTGGACAGAAACCTGACTGGCTGCACTCTTAAGCTCAAAGGCGAGTTTTGCTGGTCCGTCTTGAATATTTACAGAGCGGCCCGCATACATCACATCGCGACCCAAAATCGGGGTGGCTTGCAAGGTCTGACCAGCAGTCATCATCGCGGACATGGACTTGAACGTGTCATTCAAACCTTGAATGCCATTCACGGTAGAAAGCTGAGCCATCTGCGACGTCACCTGCGCGTTATCGAGCGGGTTGTTTGGATCCTGGTTTTTTAACTGGGCCACCAACAACTTCAAAAAACGCCCCTGCAACTCATCTGCAGTGGTGTCCTGCTCAAGAGAATTGACCTTGGACAGGGTTCCTGTTTTTGGATCAGACTTCCAACCGGTGAAGGTATCGGAAGTCTTGGAGGCTGAAACCAGCCCACTCCAGTCTGTTTTAGCAACGGCAGCTACCATTTAATGTCTCCTCACTGACCCAGATTGATGGTTTTAAGCATCAAATTTTTTGCGGTGTTCATAATTTCCGCATTGGTCTGGTACGCCCTTGATGCTGCGACCATATCGACCATTTCCTCTACGACTTTTACGTTCGGCATCAAGACGTAGCCATCTTTTCCAGCCATGGGATGCTTGGGGTCATACACCAAACGTCCTGGACTGTTATCCGTGGCTACTGTCTTGACACGAACTTCCCCCACACCCGCTCCGGTTCTTCCGGCGCTTTCCTTCTGAAACACAGTCTCAAACACCGCCTTGCGGGCCTTGTAGCCCTCTTTGCCTGGTTCGGCAGCGGTGTCGGCATTCGCCAAGTTACTGGCCACGGTGTTTAAACGCTGCGCCTGTGCAGCCATTCCACTGCCAGCGATTTTGAAAGCGTCAAACAAGGCCATCTGTGTCTCCCGTTTTAACTGTTGTTACTGCTCATGGCAGTTTGTAGTGTCTTCAACTGTCCGCCCACCGCCCGCAAGGCCGCTTCGTACTTCAAAGCGTTTTCTGCAAACTGTGCACGCTCAGTTTCAATGTCGACTGTGTTGCCATCTACAGAGGGCATCACGGCACGACGAAACTTCAATTCCATTTCGGTTGAGTTTGATGAAAGCTTGGCTGGCAGGTGACGCTGGTCGGTCTGTGACAATGAAGCACGGCTGCCACTGCTTAATTGAAGCTGGGAACTGCCCGAAGACGCTTTCTGCAATACCTTGGCAAAATCAAAATCAACTGCTTTGAAACCAGGGGTATCCGCGTTGGCAACGTTCGAAGTCAGTACCTCTTGACGCAGGCCGCGCAATTGCAGGGCCTGTGATTGGAAGTTCAGCGCATCGGAGAGTTTGTTCAACATGTTGAAGCGGATATTTGTTTTCGATGAAACAAATTATTCGCTTCAATTAGAAATACTAAATGATGATGAAGACGACAAAACACCTGCTTTTCTCGGAAAAGCAAGCGCACACAACCAAGTAGAGTGTTGAAATCAACACCAAATCAAGGTCATACTGTGTTTACGAGCCGCTTTAGAAAAACTTTAGTACTATTTTCAGTATTTTTGTTAAGCAATGTAAAAACTGCGTCGGCGAGCTTAATTGAGCTGGATGATAGCGTTAAATTGTTAAATAATTATACGCAACTTGAAAAAGTATTAAAAAATGAAACATTGAAAAATAACTTTAAATATAAAGTCTATTTAAACGAATTAAATACTAAAACTAATAGCGAAAGCTGTGCTGAAATTCAATGGTCTTTGCCACAAGGCGTTGCTTTAAGAGGAAAAACGGCTTTCGTCGCCAAGTGCAAGACGAACGGCGAGAGCAGCTTGGTCTATCAGCAACTCGACATCAAGGTACTGGCCAACGTGGTTACCGTGGCCCGTGCCGTGAAATTCAATGAGGTACTGGATGCCTCGGCTTTTTTGATTGAAGAGAAAGACATTACCCGCCTACCCTACGCCGACTTCCTCAGTGACTATGAGGGCTTGATAGGCCAACAGAGCAAGCGCGCACTGAACATGGGCCTGATTGTCCGCAAAGACATGGTTGAACCCCAACCCACAGTCAGGCAAGGCGACAGCATTAAGGTAATTATTCAGGGGCAAGGGTTTAAACTCAGCACCGAGGGCATTGCAATGCAGTCTGCGCAACCCGGACAGCAAATCCGGGTTAAAACCCAACAGGGCAAAATACTGACGGGCGCTGTATCGGCGCAACAAACGATAGAACTGAACCTTTAATCCCTGTTATTTCGTTAAAGTTTTGTCCGTGATTGCCGTAGTATTAGTCATACACCCAATCCGGACCCACTGAAGTGGAGCGTAAATCATGGAAATTAAAGGCAACGGCTCAGCAGCACCTCCCGATCGTAGTGAACGATCCTCTTCCAAGGGCGGAGCAAGTTCAGCTACATCAGCAGGAAAATCGGGCACAGCCCGGCAATTGTCGGACGAGTTCAAGATGTCACCGAGCTCGGTCGACCTGGCTTCAAAGGAAGCCCCGCTTGACGCCAGTAAGGTGTCAAGCATCAGTCAGGCCATCCGCGACGGTCGTTTTCAAGTAAACGCCGAGCAGGTTGCACAAAAGCTGATTGACGGCGTACGTGAAATGGTTGGACAAAAAACGAGCTGAGCAAGGCGCTAGACCGTTGAATCAGGAGAGTTTGTTTTGGACATGAACACACAAGTTAAAGTGCTCACAGAATTGCTAACGAGAGAATGCGATTTTGTGATGTCACTGGTGGACATTTTGTCTGAAGAGCAAACCTGCTTGATCAAGATTGATGCAGATCGCCTACTTGAACTTGCGGTTCAAAAAGAGACGGTCATGCACGACCTGGACCGATTGTTTCAATTGCGCATCCGAGCCTGCAGAGAGTGTGGCTACGCCGACAACACGTCCGGCATGGAATCGTGGATGGAAAGCGTGGCAGCCATAGAGTTGAATGTGCGCTGCCTGTTGGAAAATTTCAAGACCAGCCTGAAACAGGCCCAAAAGCTCAACACGCTGAACGGCACATTGGTGTCGGAACAACTCTCGACCTTGCAGCAACGTATTTCCTTCATGCAAAAAGCACGAAACCCAAATTTGACTGGCACCTACGGGCCAGACGGTACCTTCGGCTCAAGCTCGCCTTTTACACAGCGCGCGGCAATTCGTTGAGCGTCATCCAGTAGCTGACCACCCCGCCGATTCTCGGCAAATACTGATCGAACTGCACAGGCTTGACAATAAAACTGTTGGCGCCATAAGCATAAGCGCGCTCAACGTCGCTGATTTCCCGCGAAGAAGAAAGCACCACCACCGGCAGAGACTGAAAACATGGCTGGCCGCGTATATGCTGCAGCACCTCCAGACCATCAAGCTTGGGCAACTTCAAATCCAGCAGCAGCAAACGTGGAAGTTTGCCAGCCTGAGAAGCAATTGCAGCCGCCAAAGCGTCAAAATATTCGACCGCCCGCTGCCCGTCTTCCAAATGAATTTGAGGCGCACCAGGCGCAGTCTTTCTTATGACACGCAGCGCAAGTTCGGCATCGTTGATGTTGTCGTCCACCAGGACGATATCAACCAGTTCGGGAATATCACTCATTCGTTTCTTTCTTATTTCTCTGCAAGGGTTTGTGTGGGCAAATAAAACCCGAAGCAAGC
>JBEIKS010000082.1:0-9426 GCA_040379625.1 Burkholderiaceae bacterium | reverse complement strand
GGTGGTGATCACCGGCGCAGGCAATGGCTTTGGTCGAGAAACCGCCTTGATGTGCGCAGAACGAGGCGCCAACGTGGTGGCGGTGGACATTAATCTGGAAGCCTGTGACCGCACCGCCGAATTGTGCAGCCTGATGGGCGCAACAGCTTGGTCCAGGCAAGTGGATGTGGGCAACGCAGACCAAATGGAAGCCTTGGCCCAGTGGGTTGGCAAAGAGTTTGGTGCCCCCGATATCGTTGTAAACAACGCCGGCATTGGCGTGGCAGGTTCTTTCTTCGACACCAGCAACCAGGATTGGCAAAAGGTGCTGCAAGTCAACTTGTGGGGCGTCATTCTCGGTTCACGCTTGTTCGGGGAACAAATGCTGGCCGCAGGCAAGCACGGCAGCATTGTGAATGTGGCCTCCATGGGTGGATTCACACCGTCGCGTTTCATGTCTGCCTACAACACCTCAAAAGCAGCCGTGATGATGCTCAGCGACTGTCTGCGCGGCGAATTGGCCTCACGGCATATTCACGTGGCCACCATTTGCCCCGGCTTGGCCAACACCGGTATTACCCAGCGCACCCGCTTCGTGGGCACCACGGAAGCTGAACAGACTGAGAAGCGCAGCAAGTCCAGCGCTTTGTATCAGCGTAGAAATCTGAAAACCGAAACCATTGCAGCCGCCATACTCGAGGCCATAGACCACAAACACGACGAAGTTCTCGTGGGGGTTGAGGCCAAGGGAAGTCGCTTGCTGGGGCGTTTGCTGCCTTCTTTGATACGCAGCGCCGCCCGTTTGAACCTGGCCCCATAAGCCTTTGCCAATCAAGGAAAAAACATGAAGATGAATCCACTGCGCTTGCTGGTGAACTCAAAAACCCTGTTGCCTGAGAGTTCATCAACCCAAGGCCTGAGCCGTAAAAAATCAGGCGCCGCCTCTGTTTCAAACACACAGGGGCAGTTGGTGCCCAGACGGGTCGAATTCGATTGGTCCGGCACACCGCTGGACTGGATTCCCAACCACGCCTACGCCAGCCATTTCATTAACCAGATCAACATGCTGTTGCCTGCGGGCGAGTTCTGGTTTTGCCGCCTGTTCAACAAGGCGATGCCCTTGATCTCCGACGAAAAGCTGCGTCAGGATGTGCAGATGTTCATTCGCCAAGAGGCCATGCATGCCCGCGCACACGGCGCAGCCATTTCAGACTACCTGCAAGCGCACCAAATTGACACCAAGGCGAACACTGCAAAAATGGACTGGTTGTTTGGAACCCTGTTGGCCGACAAGCCGTTTGGCAAGGCAGTTCCAAAGCGCTTGGAGCGTCGCTGGTTGATGTTGCGTCTCGGCTTGGTGGCGGCGGTGGAACACATGACCTGTGTGCTGGGCAAGTACGCCTTGGAAAACAAGAACTGGGATGCAGTGGGCGCTGATGCCGTGTTGCTGGATTTGCTGCGCTGGCACGGTGCGGAAGAGATTGAGCACCGCAGCGTGGCGTTTGATTTGTACAAGCACTTGGGGGGCGATTATTTATCGCGCTATTACTTGTCTTGTGTTGCGGTTCCGTTGGTGATTGGCTTGTGGGTGGATGGCGCAGCCAACATCATCGGGCAGGACAAGCGCTTTGCTGGCAAAAAGCTCAGCGCATTGCGCCCCTGGATGTGGATGGAATGGGCCCGCGTCAGCAAAACCGGCATGTTGCCGCATCCGCTGTGGTTGGCGGCGCAGCAATTGCCGTTTTTCAGCCCTTGGTACGACCCGGTGAAAGAGGCCAATACCGAAGAGGCGCTGAACTATCTGAAAACCTCACCCTCTGCAGCCAATGCAGCGAACCAACCTTTAAAAGCCTACCGGACCGCTGCCTGACTGTTTTAGTGCTGCAATATTTTGGACAAAAACTGCTGGGCCCGGTCTGAACGGGGGCTGCCAAAAAATTCATCTTTTTTGCAGTCCTCGACAATGGCGCCTTTGTCCATAAAAATAACCCGGTGGGCTACTTTGCGGGCAAAACCCATTTCATGGGTAACGCACATCATGGTCATGCCATCTTGTGCGAGTTCAACCATCACATCGAGCACTTCATTGATCATTTCCGGATCGAGCGCCGAAGTGGGTTCATCAAACAGCATGCAGATGGGGTCCATGGCCAGCGCACGGGCAATGGCCACCCGTTGCTGCTGACCGCCGGACAATTGGCCAGGAAACTTCTCTGCCTGCGAACGCAGACCCACCCGGTCCAGCAAACCCATGGCCTTGACCCTGGCTTGTTCCTTGTCCCGGCCCAGCACCCGTGTTTGGGCAATGGTCAGGTTTTCTGAAATGCTCAGGTGCGGAAATAACTCAAAGTGCTGAAACACCATGCCAACGCGGGAACGCAGTTTTGGCAAATCGGTTTGCGGTGCACCCACTGAAATGCCGTCTACAATGATTTCACCTTGTTGAAAGGGTTCCAGCGCATTCACGGTTTTAATTAATGTCGACTTTCCGGAGCCGGAAGGGCCGCACACAACCACCACTTCGCCTTTTTTTACCTCGGTTGAGCAGTCGGTCAATACCTGAAAACTGCCATACCATTTACTTACCTGTTTTATGGAGATCACGAGCGTATCCTGTTTAGCGAATGATTTGAATTTTCTTCTGTAAAACCCGTACCAGGCTAGACAGACTAAAGCACACAGCGAAGTAAATAACTGTGGCCATCAAGTAGGTTTCAACCGGACGGTTGAAGTTTCTGCCCGCCACTTCAAAGCCTTTTAGCAAATCGTAGGCACCGATGGCATAGACCAGTGAGGTGTCCTGGAACAGCACAATGGTTTGTGTGAGCAACACCGGCAGCATGTTTCTGAATGCCTGCGGCAAAATAATAAGTTGCATGGTTTGCCGGTAGCTCATGCCCACGGCATAACCTGCAAACACCTGCCCCTTGGGAATGGACTGGATACCGGCCCGCATGATTTCCGAGTAGTACGCGGCCTCAAATGCGGTGAAGGTAATGATGGCGGACAACTCTGCCCCCATGGGCTTGCCGGTGAGCAGCGGAATAAGCAGGAAGAACCACAAAATAACCATAACCAAAGGAATGGAGCGCATGGTGTTTACATAACCGGAGGCGGGCAGTTCCAGCCAAGGTTTTCCGGACAGGCGCATCAGTGCCAGCACGGTACCAAACACAATGCCGCCAATCATGGCCACCACAGTCAGTTGCAGGGAAAATATAAAACCCTTGAGCAAAAACCCTGTGACCACACCCCAATTAACAAATGAAAAATCGTAGGTCATTATTTGCCACCTCCGACATAGCCGGGTATGCGAATCCGGTTTTCCACCACCAACATGATGCGGTTGATGCTGAACGCGGAAATAAAATACAGCAGCGTGACAGCCAGATAGACCTCAACGCCGCGCGATGTTTCTTCTTGTGCCTGCATGGCGAACATGGTGAGTTCGGAAATGGACACCGCAAACGCCACCGATGAGTTTTTGATGATGCTCATGGATTCTGATGTCAGTGGCGGAATCACAATTCGAAACGCCATGGGAAGAATCACAAACCGGTAGGTTTGTGGCCATGTGAACCCCAGCGCAAGACCTGCATTGGTCTGGCCGCGTGGCAGCGACTGAATGCCTGCCCGAACTTGTTCAGCAACCCGCGCAGACGTGAATAGCCCCAGGCCAAACACCACCAACAAAAAGCTGGGAACGTTTTTCAGGGGCGGGATCAGTGAGGGAATAACGTGGTACCAGAGAAAAATTTGCACCAGCAACGGAATGTTTCTAAACAGTTCTGTCCAGGCGTTGCCGAAGTAGACCAACGCTTTGTTGGGGGCTGTTCTGCAAATGCCCACGATAGAGCCTACGACCATGGCAACCACCATGGATGAAAGGGCGACCGACAAGGTCCAGCCCCATGCTGAAATCAGCCAGTCGAGGTAAGTTTCCCCGCCGCCTGTGTCTTGCAGGAATACCTGCCAATCCCAAGAGGAACTCAAATTGATCTCCGGAAGAAGAGTGTGTGAAATGCGAGCACTGCTGTGATGAGAAACACGGCACCTGAAGTCAGGTGCGGTGATTCAACCCCACCGGGCGGTGGGGTCGTGTAAGCGCTGGACGCTTACTTCTTGGCGTAGCTTTCCATCGGGTTGTCATTGGGGTTGGCCAATGCAGCCTTCAGGTTCTCGCTCATGGGCATGGACATTTTCGCGCCGCTTGGTGGCGTGGGTTGCATGAACCATTTGTCGTAAGTTTTGGCGAGTTCGCCGGATTTGATCATGCCCTTGATGGTGTCATCGATGGCTTTTTTCATTTGCACATCGTCTTTGCGAACCATGATGGCGATGGGCTCAATGTTCAAGACTTCGCCGGCCACTTTGTAATCAGCTGGATTTTTCGAACGTGCGATCAAGCCGGCCAACAGGCTGCCGTCCATGACGAATGCGTCTGCACGACCGGTTTCAAGCAGCAAGAAGGAGTCTGCGTGGTCTTTGCCATACACTTCGTCGAAATTGATGCCGTTGGCACGCTCGTTTTTACGCAGGGTTTGCACTGAAGTGGTGCCCGTAGTGGTGGCCACTTTGCGGTTGGCCAACTGCGTAATGGAGGTAATGCCGGAGTCTGCCTTGACTGCAAGCCTGACTTCTTCAACGAAGGTGGTGACCGCGAAAGAAACATCTTTCTGGCGTGTGGCGTTGTTTGTGGTGGAACCACATTCGAGATCAACGGTACCGTTGGTGACCAAAGGAATACGGTTTTGCGAGGTGACTGGCTGGTAGGTCACTTCCAGTTTCTTGCCAATTTGCTTTGAAATATTTTCAATGGCTTTTTGGCAAATTTCAACGTGGTAGCCGGTGTATTTTCCGTCGCCCAGCGTGTAGGAGAGAACGCCTGATGAATCGCGCACACCCATGGTGATTTTGCCGGAGTCGGCAACTTTTTTAAGTGTACCGGTGAGTTCTTCCGCAACTGCGGCATTCACGGAGATCAAACCAGCGCAACCCAAAACAGCAGATAAAATACGGTGTTTCATTAAAGCTCCTTTTTTTGCAGTTGTATGCGGTGCGGCACACCGACAAACTCGATAGGAAACGGATTTTTTTTCGTCTCTTCTTTCGATTCTACATGAGCATTTGTGGCGAACGTATGCAATTCGCTGCAACGGGGGAGCCCGCATGAATTTGGGGTACCGTAAACCCCCGAAAGGGGTAACCTTATTGCGTATTTCTGGTCATTTTCCAGTGACTTACAGCTTATTGATCGGTGTTTTAAGGTAGCTTGTGCCGTTGTTTTCCGCTGGTGGCAGTTCCCCCGCCCGAATATTCACCTGAATGGAAGGCAGCATTAAAACCGGCATTTCCAAGGTGGCATCCCGGGCGGTTCGCATTTCCACGAATTCACGCTCTGAAATGCCGTCGTGCACATGAATGTTACTTGAACGTTGCTGCGCCACTGTACTTTCCAGGGCAATGGGGCGGTTTCCGGGCGGATAGTCGTGGCACATGTACAAACGGGTGCTGCCGGGCAGTTGCAGCAGTTTTTGAATGGACGCGTACAGGGCCTTGGCGTCACCACCGGGAAAGTCGCAGCGGGCGGTGCCCACATCGGGCATGAACAGCGTGTCTCCCACGAACACCGCATCACCGAACTGATAGGCCAGACACGCCGGCGTGTGCCCGGGCACGGCCAGCACATGCCCCGTCAGCGAACCGAGTTGCAGCGTATCGCCTTCTGCAAGCAGGCGGTCGAATTGCGAACCATCTGTTTGAAACCCAGGTTCAAGGTTGAAGATGTCCTTGAACGCCCGTTGTACTTCATTGATGTGGGCACCGACGCCGGTTTTTCCACCCAGTGTGTGTTTTAGCCAGGCTGCGGCTGAAAGATGATCGGCATGGGCATGTGTTTCCAGTATCCATTCCAGTTTCAGTTGATGCGCTGCAATGAAGTCACGCACTTTTTCAGCGCTGCCGTGCCGGATGCGGCCTGACTTCTGGTCGAAATCCAGCACCGGATCAATAACGGCGCAAGGCCCGCCATCCTGCTCATAAACCACATGCGTGGCAGTCCAGGTGTTGGGGTCAAACAGGCTGTGAATGCGGGGTGTGCTGGCGTGGTTAGTCATGGTGTGTCCGATCAAAGGCTTGCGCTTTCTTGCGCTTGCCTGCGTTGGGGTTCTTTGGGTTGATGGCGATAAGTGCAAAGCTTGCAAAACATTATATATAATAATAAACTATAAAATCATATAACAACAGCTTTTCCATTGTCCGCATTGGCGGGCATTTTGTCCGTGGGGAACCTCATGCCTGAAGCAAGCCTTGATCTATTTCAAATGCAAGCCGCGGCCGCACAGGCGGTGGGTTTGCTAAAGGTGTTGGCCAACCCAGACAGATTGTTGTTGTTGTGCCAACTTTCTCAAGGTGAGCAGCGGGTGAGCGAACTGGAGTCTTTGTTGGGCATTGCGCAACCCACTTTGTCACAGCAGTTGGGCGTGTTGCGCCAAGAGGGTTTGGTGACCACGCGCCGAGAGGGAAAAAGCATTGTTTATAAAATCGCAAGTCCTCAGGCGTTGGCGGTCATGAACGTGCTGTACGAACAATATTGCAGCAAGCGCTGACAATCGAACTTTCAAGAGGGGCTCAAGCATGTTGGACTGGAACAACTTTACGCCGCTACAGTCGCTGATGGGTGGTTTGCTGCTGGGTTTGGCCAGTGCCATTCTGATTTTACTGCGCGGCCGTATTTTGGGCGTCAGCGGCATCGTGGGTGGCTTGCTGCCACCCCTGCAAGGCGACACGGTCTGGCGCTTTGCGTTTCTGGCGGGGCTGGCGGTGGCGCCTTGGCTTTATGCGCAGCTGATGCCCGCCGCTTTGCAGCCAACCCCAAGCATGGACGCTGGTTTTGCCGCAACCATTGTGGCGGGCTTGTTGGTGGGGTTTGGTACGCGTCTGGGCTCGGGTTGTACCAGTGGTCATGGTGTTTGCGGATTGTCCCGCTTTTCATTGCGCTCGCTGGTGGCCACGTTGACTT
Organism: Burkholderiaceae bacterium; assembly: GCA_040379625.1. GTDB lineage: Bacteria > Pseudomonadota > Gammaproteobacteria > Burkholderiales > Burkholderiaceae_B > SXZD01. The sequence continues at coordinate 2,426 of JBEIKS010000082.1, read as the reverse complement.
TCATGTCAGCCGGTGTGGTCACGGTTTACCTTGCACGTCATGTGGTCTAAAGGAATCTGAACCATGAAAGTTGCCATTGATTTCGCAGCGGGTTTGTTGTTTGGTCTGGGTTTGCTGCTTTCCGGTATGACAGACCCCGGCAAGGTGCTCGCTTTTCTTGATGTTGCAGGTCTGTGGGATCCCTCTCTGGCCTTTGTGATGGCGGGTGCAATTGCCGTGGGTGTGTTTGCATTTGCAATTGCAAAAAAACGGGACAAGGACTTTCTCGGTGGCGCCATGAACCTGCCAAAAAGCAAACAGATAGACCGCCGCCTAGTGTTGGGCGCACTGTTGTTTGGTGTGGGTTGGGGGGTGGCTGGTTTTTGCCCGGGCCCTGCTTTGGTGTCCATGGCTGCCGGACATTTGAAAGCGCTGGTTTTTGTCTGCGCCATGGTGCTTGGCATGGGTGGGTATGAAGTGTGGATGCGGGCCAGACGTCATGACTGACTCAGCCCGTTTCAATCGTTGGTTGCCTGCTTTGCCCATCACCGCTTGGGCACGTCACTACACCGGTCAGGAGTTGGCCAGCGATCTCACTGCGGCGCTGATTGTTACCTTGATGTTGATTCCGCAAAGTCTGGCTTACGCAGCTTTGGCCGGCTTGCCTGCGCAGGCGGGTCTTTACGCCAGCGTTGCGCCCCTGATCGCCTACGCCTTGTTGGGCAGCAGCAGGGTGCTGGCCGTGGGGCCGGTTGCCGTGGTCTCCATGATGACGGCTGCGGCGGTTTCCAATCAGTTGGCAGTGGGTGGGCAGAGCGCATGGAGCATCGCCATAACCCTCGCGTTTTTGTCCGGCTTGATGTTGTTGCTGATGGGTTTATTGAAGCTGGGCTTTGTGGCCAATTTTTTAAGTCATCCGGTTATTGCGGGTTTTATCACGGCGTCTGCCTTGCTGATTGTGGCCAGCCAGCTTAAAACGCTGTTGGGTGTGAATGCGCAAGGCCAATATTTTTTCGAAATCCTGTTTTCAATTGCCCGAGACCTTGGTCGCATCCACTGGCCGACATCACTGCTGGCCGTGGTTTGTATAGGCAGTCTGGTGTGGTTTCGCACCGGGCTTGCGCCGCGGCTGACGTCTTTCGGATGGACGCCGCGTCAGGCAACAACGGCCACCAGAATCGCGCCGGTTGTATTGCTGGTTGTTGTCACCGCACTGACGTGGTTTTTTCAATGGCAACAGCAGGGTTTGGCTGTGGTGGGTGTGGTGCCTGCGGGTCTGGCGCCGTTTACTTGGCCTGTTTTTGACATGGCGCTCTGGCAGGCGCTGGCTTTGCCTGCGCTGCTCATCAGTGTGGTGGGTTTTGTAGAGTCGGTTTCGGTGGCGCAGACGCTGGCTGCAAAAAACCGGGAACGCATTGAACCCGATCAGGAGTTGCTGGCATTGGGCGCCGGTAACCTGGCGGCGTCACTGAGTGCGGGCTTCCCTGTGACAGGGGGGTTTGCACGGTCGGTGGTGAACTTCGATGCAGGTTCAAAAACCCAGGCGGCCGGTATTTTCACCGCGTTTGGCATTGTTCTGACTTCCCTGTTCCTGACCCCCGCCTTGTACTTCCTGCCAAAAGCCAGTCTTGCGGCAACCATTGTGGTGGCGGTGTCCGGTTTGATAGATGTGGGTGTACTCAAACGCACCTGGAATTATTCAAAACCTGATTTTCTTGCCGCCATTGCCACCTTGCTGCTGACTTTGCTGGCGGGCGTGGAGGTGGGTTTGACCGCAGGTTTGCTGGTGTCTCTGGCCTTGTTTTTATTTCGCACCAGCCGCCCGCACATTGCAACCGTGGGTTTGGTGCCGGGTACGCAGTCTTTTCGAAATGTGCTGCGGCACAAGGTTATTACCAGTTCACAGGTTTTGGGCCTGAGGGTTGATGAGAGTCTGTACTTTGCAAATTCCAGAGCGTTAGAAGATTACATCAATGATGCCGTGGCTTCGCATCCCTTGCTTGAGCATGTGGTTTTGCAATGCAGCGCCATCAACGACATTGATGCCAGTGCCCTTGAAAGTCTGGAAGCCATTGAAAAGCGTTTGCGCGACTCAAACATCAAATTCCATTTGTCTGAGGTCAAGGGCCCGGTGATGGACAGACTGAAAAAAACAGGCTTTCTGGAGCAGCTCAGCGGCGAGGTGTTCATGACCCATTACCAGGCCGTGGCCACCTTGTCGCCGGAAAGCCTGCAGTGAGTCAAGAGCGGTTGCGCCCGTAAGCGTCGTGAGAAGACACCCATTCGTCTGCCACAATGGCAGACAACAGCGACAAGTCGCCCGCCAGTACTGTGGCACCAATAATTTCCGCCAGTTTCCGTGCTTTTCCAGCACCTTCGCAACCCATCAGGCGCAGACATTCCGCTTGTGTCGGTAAACCCGTGCCGCCGCCCTTGCTGGCGCATAT